>CAZGGB010000007.1:0-68183 GCA_964525115.1 uncultured Sangeribacter sp.
TCCATAATACATTTTACTAACCTAACATCATGAAACTAATTTCTTACTTATACCTTTACAACAAACCAAATCCCAAAATGTTTTAATTAAGTGTATTTTTTACAATTTTTAATATTCTACTTGCGTTCTAATTAATGTCATCTTGATTAATCTCTATTAATCAAATTCAATCTTTAATCTTTAATAATTAATCTTTTGAATAATTCTCCCGTCGGCCGCTTCGCCCCATCCCCCTCAGGCCGAATGCATCTCGGCAACATATACACCGCCCTTCTCTCCTGGCTTTCTGTCAAGACGAGAGGGGGAAAGTGGATTCTTCGCATAGAAGATCTCGACCCTCAACGCTCGAAGATCGAGCATGCACGTATGATTGAAGACGACCTTCACTGGCTTGGCCTCGAATGGGATGAAGGTGGACTCGAAAGCAAAGGCCCCAATGGCCCCTACGTTCAGAGCCTGCGCCATCACTTATATGAAGAGGCATTGGAGCGTCTTAAAGCCACAGGACTATGCTATCCATGCACCTGCACTCGTGCCGACATACTCGCCACTCAAGCTCCACATGAATCAGATGGGAGAGTGGTCTATAAAGGCACATGTCGTCCGGAGAAAATGCCTTCCCCCTATATGGAAAAGCGGGGGGCTGCAGTCCGTATTATGGTGCCTGACGAAGAAATCACATTCACCGATCGCATCAAAGGAATTCAGACCGTCAATCTTGCAAGGCATTGCGGTGACTTCATAGTGCGTCGTGGAGATGGAGCCTGGTCTTATCAATTGGCAGTAGTGGTAGATGATGCCTTAATGGGAGTGACAGAAGTGATGCGCGGCGATGATCTCCTCCTTTCCGCAGCCCAGCAGATATATCTTTATAGATTATTGGGCTATGATGCGCCCGAATTTGCTCACGTTCCCCTCGTCTGCAACGAATCCGGTATCCGTCTCTCCAAACGCGATAAATCCCTCTCAATGGAATACCTCCGCGCCCACCACACCCCCGAAGAAATCCTCGGCATAGTAGCCCACCGCGCCCACCTGACTCCAACCCCCGCCCCCCTCTCCTTGCACGAATTGCTATGAGTTAGTTGTTGCTGTCGAAGTCGTCTGCGAGGTCGCGAAAAAAGTTGTGGTTGAGTATTTCAGAGATTTTGGCTAATTGGTCGATGTCGATTGTGGGACGCTCAAAGATATAATAGATGTTCCTCCGGTCGCAATGTATTTTGGCAGCAAACCATGCGATGGTATACTGTCGCGGCATTGCCTCGAAAACCTTCTTTATTTGAGCTCCTATATGCATCGTCTGTTTCATGTTGCAAAGGTAGCTCCTCTCGGCGAGCAAAATTAGTCCTTTTTGATAATTCTATATAAAAAGGGCGCAAGACAAACTTATTTCTTGCCATCAGAAGGTTCTGGAATACCCATTAAGGTCAAGAAAAAGAATAGTCCACGCCCATATATCAAAGGTCTGCCCATTGAAGGACAGACACAAAATATGCAGAGTGCAACTTATTCAACTTCAGCACCTTAATAGATGAATTTTCCAGATTCTCTGATGGGCCCAGTTGAGAAGCTCTCCTTTAAGTCGGCAGAAGCAATGCGCTTCTACACTGCAAAAATAGTGATTTTATCCGACATAGGCACTATTGCGTGGACTATTTCTGACAAAATTATGAATATTTTTTTAGTTTCATTAGTCGATTCCAGTCCTTTTTGTTAATTTTGTGTCATGAAACCATCCTTGCAATGCGATTCCGGCTTTGTTGACTTAGCCGATTTGATTGCTTCTGACTCTCCTGATATGAGAATTGTAACAATCATTCGAGAGTCAGACATGAGTGTCACAGCCATGGGGGAAAGATATGGCCACAGATGGTTTCTTAAGTCAATACCAGACATAGACACTTCAACTGTCGCTGGCCAGCGTCTTAAAAAGGAATTTGAAATCCAATGCAAACTTTATCATCCCGGTATTTCAAGGGCCATAAGTTTGGAGAAAGTAGATGGCATTGGACTTTGTATCATTTCAGAATGGATAGAAGGCAAGACTCTTGCCGAAGTCTTGGATGAGGGAAGGTTGACTCGCAGCGACCGACTCCGATTATCAAGAGAAATCATAGAAGCATTGGCGTATCTTCATTCCGAAGGTATCGTCCATCGTGACCTGAAACCGGAAAACATCATGATCCGTAAAAACGGAGGAAGTGCAGTAATCGTCGATTTCGGTTTAGCTGATACTGATTCGCATACCCAATTGAAAGCTGCTGCAGGCACCGAAGGATATATGGCTCCCGAGGCTTATGCCCGTCATGAAGCCGACACTCGCGATGATGTCTATAGCTTAGGGGTTGTTCTAATGCAATTGGCTCCTGGGAATAAAGCAATTATCCGCAGATGTTTAGCTACTTCTCACAAGAGATATGATAATGCCGGAAAACTTAAAGAGGCATTAAATAGACAAGGCAAAAATAGAAAAATAGCAAGGTATGTCGGCATCTCTTTAGGAATTATTGTGGTTTTAGGCGCCATGATAATAGAGATCTTATCCCTAAGGAATGAAAATAATGATTCGGTGGAGAGGATGGTGGTGATGCAAGACTCGGTAGGAGTGTTGGTGAAGAATGCAGAAGCAAACCTGCAGACCATTTCAGAAATGACAGATACTATCACTTTGCTGAAGGAAAATGTCAATGAATTGTCGGCTTTGCAAAATAAGCAGCAGGAGATTGAGAATGTAATTGAAACTGGAGTAAATCTTTCAAGATACGTTTATCGCAAATATGATGAAAAACGTATAAAAACATTGCTTGATGAGGGGAAGTCCAAACATGATATTTATATGGAAGCCGCGAACAGGTCGAAAGATGTATTGTATAAATATTTTGAGGAGCAAAAGAATAAACTTCCCTATGAAACTTTTGAGACTGTAAGAAAGGAAATATGGGACCGTGTAACCCACATTCAAGTTGATTGGCAAACAAACACCCTGTATAATGATGGAATCAATTAATCATTTACGCCGACTGGTCGAAGAGTCTTTTGGAAGTGAAGTTAAATCTCCTAAAGGATTCATTCAGTTATCAGAAAGTATATTTGGTCGAACAGGAGTATTGATGAGTCCTACTACTCTTAAGCGTATATGGGGATATCTGTCAGAACCGGTCACTCCACGTCAGTCAACTTTAGATACTCTTGCCCGTTATATAGGATGGAATAATTGGACTGAATTTCAACAAAATGAGAAGCCGGGAATTGAAAGCGGCATGGTGTCATCGGAGCATATCGATGTGTTGCGGCAGCTCAAATGGGGAGAAGTGATAAGATTGATGTGGCAACCCTCCAGAGTCTGCGATGTTAAGTATATTGGAGCCGGTAAATTCCAAGTAATTAGGGCTGAAGGCACAAAACTGAGTGTTGGCGACACTTTCACCTGCCATTTGATAGTAGACTCCGAACCTCTCTATCTTGACAATCTAATCCACAACGGCACCCCCTCCGCCACCTATGTCTGCGGGCGCCACCATGGCATCCACTTCCTCCGCCTGTGATATTTTTTTTTTTACACTATGCGAAAATAGTCTTCGCGTGATAATCATCTGATTTCTAACTAATATCTTTTAATTTTGCAAATACGTAAAAGATTTTTTGAAATTTCATCCTAAATATCCTATATCTACGTTATCTGATATTTATTATTTACTCAGCTATCACGTGCTAAAGTTGAGTTAAATTCAATTATTATGGCAAAAACGTACACATGGAGAACATATAGGGAGGCAGGATCCACAATTGAGCTTGTAATTCCAGATGGTTATACCGAAATTGAAAAGGAAACATTCAGAAACTATAAATCTCTGAAAAGCGTCACTATTCCGGAAGGTGTTAAGAAAATAGGATGGCGTTCGTTCGAAGGATGCACTTCACTACTAAGCGTCACAATATTAAACCCGAATATCACTATTGGTAAAACGTCTTTTTTCGGTTGTACAGCTCTCACAGAAGTCAATCTGCCCGACTGTCTGGATTGGATTAAAGAAAACGATAAGGTTATCGCTTCCCTATTGGCTAAAAACAAATATCTTGCTGCTAAAGAAGCGGCTAAAATGGCAAAAAAAGAGAAGCCAGCAGGAAATATGCGCCGTCTTAAGATCACTCGCTCCCAAACAAGATACTTGAATGAGAGCAATGCTATTGTAGGAAGTATTAAGCTTTTTGAAATTACATCAAATTTCATAGACCATCCCACCTTAGGCCTAACTCCAAAAATATTTTGGGATCTTATTCGGGATTAGAACCCCTATCAAATCAACGGCACTCCATCCTACACCTACTTCTGTCGCTGCCATCACGGCAACCACTTCCTAAAAAATGTCTGAATGACTTCCAGTACGGAGCATAAGAAGAGTTAACTCGAAGTCATTTTGGTCCCACACCATCAACCAATCACTATTTTTACCATTAATATGGCACTCCCATTTTCCCTTATATTTCCCTTCAAGTTTATGTGGTCTATATTTCTCAGGAAGAGTTCCCGTTTTAACTAAGATCTCAATGGCCTCTCTCAGTAAGTGCAGAGGGAGGCCTCTTTTTTTAAGACGTTTGTAATCTTTCTTAAAACTTCCAGCATAGTCAAGTGAATACTCCATATTTTAGCTGTCAAGTTGGTTGAATAAGTCGTCCACGCTTTCTGCATGAAAAACGCGTCCTGCTTTTACGTCCTCCAAAGCCTCATCCAGCCCTGTTTTTCTCTTTTTTTGAGGTTTTGAAATAGTAACACTATCAAATTTAGAGAGAAACCTCTTAATCAAAGAGGCATCTTTAGGATCGGATATGGTTAAAGTCAGTTGAGTCATATAAGTTATATTTGATTTTAATTCTATTATTAATAACACTATAGAATAACTAATAGTTTTATACAAATGAAATTTGAAGTCTAAGAAAAAGTAATGCTATGAAAATATTTTCACACTATGCGAAAACAATCTTATGAAGGTGTCAATTATCCCTAAGTTGAGTTTGCGAAACTTAAATCACCCTATCCTCAAAATTAAAAAAATATGCCACGAGATTTCTTGTATGAAATAATTCTTCATAACTTGTGAAATAGTTGTTCATATTATAATTGGTTTATTATTAATAATTCTTATTAAATTTGCAATCGAAAAATAACATTCATCGAAAATAATTTTATATGATTTCAGAAGAATTAAACGATCTAATTATAGCAGCTTTAGCCGACGGAGAAGTTACAGAGAAGGAGAGGGCTGTCCTTCGTCGTCGAGCTGAGAAAGAGGGAATGGATGTCGACGAATTCGATATCTTATTAGATTCACGGATCATACAACGTAAAGAAATGCTAGCTCGACATCAAGAATGGAAAGCAAACAGCCAAGCATTTTATTCTAACGATGAGGATGAAGAAGATGAAGAGAATGGTGAAACAAAAAAGAAGCCTCTTACTCCTTATCAACAATTGTGTGAAAGACTTCAAAAAATCGAAGATAAACACAGAGGAGAGAAAACTAAATGGTATGAATCCATATCAAAGGGCGACCAAGAGAGAATAGACTGTTTGAGGTCTTTTCCAATTCCAAAGGAAAGAGAGCATCTACTTGAAATGATTGGGGCAATTTTCTCTCAGTATAAAAGTTATGGTTCAGGCGCTGATGAGCAACCTTTCAAAAAAGCTTATAAAGCAAAATTTGATGAATGCTTAGCTAAAGTTAAGGCTTTTTATCCGGATGACACAGCATTTGAAGAGTATACCAAGAAAAAGGGTGGTCTCTTTGGCTTTTTTAAAAAATAAGAAATATGAAAACTTATATACTTCGTGAACCAGTACAACAATAGGTCAGCAAAATTAGCTAAGTATTGCAAATATTTGAAAATTTGCCAGAATGGGGATGATTTATCCTGTCCTGATGTATATTGTGGATGCTTATTTTTCGAAGCTAAAATTCAAAAAGAGAAAGCCGAATCGCTTGAAAGGAAGTAGGTATTAATCTTAATAATTTCTGAAGATATGAAGAAATATGTTAAGGCGCAGGTGATTGCTAAGAATCTCCCGACTGGTTCTTACGCAGCAGGTTGCCCTGCAAACATTGGTAATGGCATTCACACGCATTGCAAACGTTGTGAAGAGGCGAAGTAATTACTAATTTGCATTTTTCCAGAGAGGTCTTGCAATCTGTAACTCAATTTGCGAGACCTCAATTTTTACATAATAATACCTTTTTAGAAATGTTAGTAAGACAAAGCAAAAATACATTCATACGTCTTAATGATGAAACTGGATACATAACCAACCAAGTCACTTGTTGGGACAGAACATACAATGAGACAGGAAGAGATTTTTTAGCTACTCTTTCTCGAGAGGAAAAAAATATAGATGAGATAATAGATTATGAGCTATTACCCCAATACTCTGAAGTCACACGTGATGAATTAAAATCTGACTATTTAGAGTTTATTGATAGCTTGGAGCGTAATTTATTTGTAATCACCGGTAACAATGTCACTGAAATTGAACAAAAAGACCTAGGGTTCTCTTATGCGCGTGGCAACATGAAAACACAGGTTGAAGACTTTACTCAGCCTACAAAAGAAACGATTACTGAAAATACTCAAGATTTACATCTTGAAGCCCATCAAAGTAGGCCGCAATTATTGAATTTACATTTCGAACTCACAAGTGCATGTAACGAACGATGCATACACTGTTACATTCCTAATTATAAAAAATCTGCTGGTAAAGGAATGTCTTTAGAGCTTGTAAAAAGGTTGATTGATGAATTTGCAGAAATGGGAGGTCTACATGTAACATTGTCGGGAGGCGAGGCATTCCTTCATCCACAATTATTGGATGTTATGGAGTACTGTCGAGAAAAAGACATGATTATTACCATTCTCAGCAACCTAATTGCGCTCAAGGATAATCAGATTGAAAGGATAAAAGCAGCAAATGTCTCTTTAATCCAGACTTCGTTATATTCAATGAATCCAGAACATCATGACATGATAACAACCTTGCCTGGGTCTTTCTATCGGACTAAAAATGCTTTGGAGAAGCTAATTGCCTCTGATATACCTTTACAAATATCATGTCCCGTAATGAAATCCAACAAAGACGACTACAAAGATGTACTCCTTTATGCCAAGAGCCTTAATGTTAAAGCGCAGACAGACTATATAATGATGGCACGGGCTGATTTGGCAACTGATAATCTTGCTAATCGCATGTCAATTGAAGAAACAGAAAAATTGTTACGAGAACTTATCGAATATAATGTTGACTACCGAGAACACGCTTTAGAACATCTAACAGAGAACAAAGAAGATCTTGTGTTCGATTTAGAGCGTTACAAAAATCAGCCACTCTGCGGAGCGGCTACTGACAGCTGTTGTATTGCTGAGAATGGTGATGTTTATCCTTGCTCTGGATGGCAGGCTTATGTCCTTGGCAATGTCCATAAAAACTCTTTGAAAGATATATGGGAAAATTCAGAACATGCAAAACGACTTAGAAGTATCAAACAATCCGACTTTCCTCAGTGCATAACCTGCGATGCCAGAGATTATTGCTCTCGCTGTCTGGTGCGTAGTTACAATGAGTGCAATGGGGATATATTTGCCCTACCAAAACATTTCTGTGAAGTAGCTTTCTTAAATAAGAAGCTTGTTGAAGAATATAAAGAAAAAGGATTGATTTAAAAGCAATTGTTATCGATGTATTCCGCCGGATTCTAAAGAATTAATTCACTCATGTTTCGGGAATCACTGATTGACTCTCACATACATATGGGACAATATTATGATTATTACTTTTCTCCATTTGATGTGCATGATTTAATGGAGAAAAGTAATATGTCATATTATGCAGTATCTTCTACTACTCAATGTGAGCACAATTATATTAAGGTTCTCGATGAGTTTCACGAACTATTAAGACTTGATGGCGATAAGGTGCTTCCAGTAATGTGGATTACACCGGATGCCCTTGAAGGAAACATTGCATGGTATCTTGAATCGGATATTAAATGGAAAATGCTTAAGATACATCCATTTTTAAATAAGTCGGAATGGTATCCTGATGGGAAATTGTTTGAAGAAGTTTTGGAGATAGCAAGATTTTTCGATCTGCCAATATTAATTCATACCGGAATGGATGATTGTTGTAAATCAGATTTATTTGAAAAAGCATTAAGTGTCAATGAAGACTTGATTTTTATTTTTGCTCATGGTAACCCAATAAATTCAACATTGCGTTTGGTTGAAAAATATCATAATGCTTATGCTGATTCTGCTTTCATGCCCATTGAGAATATGGTAAAATTTGTAAAAATGGGATTGTTTAGAAAGTTATTATGGGGTACTGATATGTTTATCCCGAAATACTTTCATCCTGAAACAGACATGGAAGATTACTATGAAAATAAATTGACAGCATTCAAAAGTGTCTGTCCCATCAAAGAATATGAATACATCACATATAATAATGCATTGAATATTTTTAAAATTCAATGAGATGCGATATAAATCTTGTCATAGTTGTTTAAAATAATCCAATATCATGTGCACCACCGAATCTAATTCACAGTCCATATTCCTTAATGATAATTAATCTCTTCATCAGTTTCTTCTAACTTATCCTTTATTAATCAGTAGAAAATGGTAATAATAGGTATCATAGTCATAGGAATAATCTTGTTTGTTGTTCTTGGTCTTTTGGGTTGGGTATTCAAGTTCTTCGGTTTCGGTATTGATTTCCTCTCGGAAGGTATCAGTTCATTATGGGGATGTCTGTGCAGATTTATCGGTTGGATAATAATGGCAATATTTTTGATATATATCATCATTTCCTTGCTATAATAAGAACTAAGAAATTTTTTTGAAATTTGAGCAAGAAATTCCTATACTATGAAAGCATCAAAAAATAAAAATATCAAAATCTGTGAATAAATTTTATCATTCCCTGACCTATCGTTTCCAGGCTCAAAAAGGTCGCCGGAAGCATTATTTCTTTAATCTCGTAGATCGCACCACCGATCCAGCTACCTTCCAAGTCTTCGAAAAAGGGGAAAAATACCTCTTACAGGCTAAAATAACAATTGACAACTCTTCCGACATCCCAACTGAAATAGCCAAATTCACTTATAATGGGGTCGATATCACTCTCAGGGCTGACGTTTGCATGGGTAAAGGCTACGCTATCTCAGAAGAAGGCCAAGCTGAAAAGCGCCGTGACCAGCAACTCGATGCCGACCTCGGCCTAACTCCAAAATATTCTGGGAACTTATATCAGCAAAATAATAATTTTGTCAAAAATAGTCCACGCTATAGTGATTATGTCGGATAAAATCACTATTTTTGCAGTGTAGAAGCGCATTGCTTCTGCCGACATAAAGGAGAGCTTCTCAACTGAGCCCATCAGAGAATCTGGAAAATTCATCGATTAAGGTGCAGAGGTTGAATAAGTTCCACTCTGTATATTTTGTGTCTGCCCCTCATCGGGCAGGTCCATGATATATGGGCGTGGACTATTCTGTTTCTTGACCTTAATGGGTATTCCAGAACCTTCTGATGGCAAGAAATTAGTTTGTCTTGCGCCCTTTTTTGTATCCTATTAGCAATATGGACTATAGAAGACGAGGAGCTACCTTATCAACATGAAACGTATGATGCATATAGGAGTTCAAATAAAGAAGGTTTTCGAGGCAATGCCGCGACAGTATACCATCGCATGGTTTGCTGCCCAGATTCATTGCGACCGGAGAAACATCTATTATATATTTGAGCGTCCTACAATCGATATTGACTTATTAGCAAAAATCTCCGAAATCCTCAACCACAACTTTTTCCGAGACCTCGCCGACGACTTCGACAGCAATCCCTGACTAGTATCTAAGATCGACATTGACGGTTTTCATTATAAGAATTGTCCGAATCTTACACATACAATCCTCATTGTTCATCGTGTGAAATAATTATTCATATTTTGAGAAGAACTATTTCATATATAAAATTTTAGGTTGTAATTAATTGTATATAACTTTGCAAAAAAAATATGATTTTTGAATTTTTGTATAAAAGTTTCTATATAATGAGAGTAGAGAACGATAAATTAATAATTTTCTAAAATTAAAATGCTTCGATATGAAAGAAAGTAAATCAAAAGCGGAGGAAGGATGGGAAGCAACTATAAAACTCTGTGAGAAAACGGAGGGGGTCGCTCTTGCACTTTATTCCGATTCTCTGGATAATAAAAAATCAGAAGATAGCTTTTTATGTATTATTTCAGATGGGGAGAACTATAAATGTCTTTATGCCGAAAATTGGAAGGAGGTAGAAGAGTTTAAGAATGAAAATCCAGATTTTGTGAATGTTTATTATTGCAACGTATACGATTGTGACATTCACTATTCTGAATTGGCTGAACAAGCTTATGGTAACCCATATACTTGGCCAGATATAGATGTTGATATGGCGACGGCTATAACGAAAACAATTAATGATGATAATAGCATATGGGGAGGAAATTATCCACATATCCCTGTTGAATTAATATATGATGGACAAATAATATACGACTTCGTTTTGTGATCGGAAGAATATAAGCCATTGCAAGAAAAATCTTCTTAACCTCGAACCCAAGTTCGGGGTGTTTTCATTCTAAACCAGTTAGATAGAAAAACACAAGCAAGCTCTTGGAGATTCATATAATATATTTTGACTCCAGCTGTCTGAATTTTTCTGAAATTTGATCCGAACTTTTCTATTTTTAACTCAACTTTCGCTTGCGAAAGTTGAGTTAAATTCAATTATTATGGCAAAAGTGTACACGTGGAGAACCTATTGGGAGGCTGGGGCCCCGATAGAGTTGGTAATTCCAGATGGGTATACTGAAATTGAAAAGGGAACATTCAGAGACTGTCACTCTCTGAAAAGCGTCACTATTCCGGAAGGTGTTAAGAAAATCGGACGGCGTATGTTCGAAGGATGTACCTCCCTTCGGAATATCACTATACCGGAGAGTGTCACTGAAATCGGATGGTTTGCATTCGGAAGATGCACATCACTTCAAAGCCTTACAATATTAAACCCGAATATCATTATTGGTAAAACTTCTTTTTCCGGGTGTACTGCTCTCACAGAAGTCAATCTGCCTGACTGTCTGGATTGGATCAAAGAAAATAATAAGATTATCGATTCTTTATTGTCTAAAAACAAATATCTTGCAGCAAAAGAAGCGCCTAAAATAGCAGAAAAAGAGAAACCAGCAGGAAACATGCGCCGGCTTAAAATCACTCGCTCCCAAAAAAGTGAACGGAATGAGAGTGAAGATAGTATCTGCGAATTTGTTAGGTATGAGCTTCTGTCCACAGCGAGGTCCTGGGAGACAGAAAGGAGAATTGAGGAGATGATCGCTGAGAATAAACGCTTGATTCGCAATTCTAAAAGAAAAAATTAACCGAATTTCACAATTTCTCAAATCTTACAGTATGACATTTGAAGAATTTGAATCATTGGCGCTAAATCCGCCACACCGAGATGAGGAGACAATTTTTGAAGTAATTGAATATGACATAAATCCACTTCCTGAGAGAAAACGCTGCCATTACCCTCGTTTTGACGTCTATAAGTCGAGGAGCTGTTTTGCTCACACTCTTCAAGATGCAGAAGCGTTGATGCAAAAAGCCATCGAGAGGGCTTCGGAGTTTGATGAAGAAATCTATTGCTTTCATATAAAGGAATTTCCAGTAGGCGAAAATATTCACAGAATAGGCGTCGACTTAGGCATATCATGCCGGCTCTACGATGGTAATGGAGCGCTCCTCGATCGGACTTATTGCTCTTATCTTGACAGAGATTTTGGCACTGAATATGGAAGGTTCCGAGGTCGTCCTGAAAATAGCAGGAGAATCAAGCCGGGAGATATTGTAGAAATCCTTAATGAGGATGAGGTAATTCTTGCTGTGGCTGTTGGAAGTAACGTTTCGATTGAAAGATGCTGGGAGCAACTGGATTATGTGAGAGATTGCAGCGACGATCAAATCACAGTGATCGATGGTCCCTATGGATCGCACGACCATATCTCACCTATATTTATCCAGCACCCCCGCTTTCCCATTTCCAAGACACTTTCCTTAAAATTGACAAAGTATGCTTCCAAATATCTTATTTCATTCCCATCCCAGCAGCTGTAGAGAATTCCTGTCAAAGCAATTTATTAAAAATATTTTTTCTTTTCATTATTTTTGCTTAATTTTGTATTCGTAAATAAGTCTCCTCAACTTCATTACAATCTTTAAAAATCAAAACATCTGGTTGTTTTTTGCTAATCATTGACCTTTTGACGTGAAACAATAAGCATTTACCATGAGTCTCTCTAAATCTAAATATACAATATTCTGCCAGTGTCCGAAGGCATTGTGGTTGAGAACCTATCGACCTGAAACAGCAACGATTGACCCCAATGTCGAAAACCGTTTTGCCACCGGAAATTTAGTCGGTGATCTTGCGATGGGGCTTTTCGGTGATTTTGTAGAAGTAACTGCATGGGATGAAGACGGTTCCCTTGACCTTACAGAGATGATCTGTAGGACGCAAGAATGTATATCGCAAGGTGTTGAAAACATCTGTGAGGCATCGTTCTCGTTCTGCGACAAAGCCTTTGGTTCCAACTATTGTGCCGTCGATATTCTCCGCAAAAAAGGCGATGGTTATGCCATATATGAGGTAAAGAGCAGCGTTGGCAATGACACTCCGGAGAAAAACAACCCTGCTGACTTGTTGAAGTATGCTCGCGACATTGCCTACCAGAAGTGGGTGCTGGAACATTGTGGAGTTAAGGTGACGGGTGTCTATCTTGTGCGAATAAACAATGAATATATTTTTGACAGTGAGCTTGACATTATTGAATTTTTCCATATCACCGAAATGAGCACTCTCGTGGCAGAAGAGATTCAGAAGGTGGAAGCCAATGTAAGAATCGCAGCAAAAGTCTTGGCTGACAAAACTGAGCCATCTCACAATCTTGGTGAATGTTGTCAGAAACCTTATCCATGTGCTTTCTGGGATTACTGTACTCGTCATGTGCCGGTAAATTCTGTTTTCAAACTCTACCGTATGTCATTTAAGAAATCGCTGAAGTTGTATCATCAAGGAATTGTTTCTTTTGAAGATGTTGCCACTGTAAAACTGAGTGATAAACAGCAGTTGCAGGTAGCATGTACCTTAACTGACGGCGAGTATATTGATAAGGTCGGTATACGCGATTTCTTGACTACGCTCCGTTATCCTCTCTACTTCCTCGATTTCGAAACCGAGCAGCCTGTAGTGCCGAAATATCAACGCACAAGGCCATATCAGCAGATTCCGTTTCAGTATTCTCTTCATTGGATTGAAAACGAGGGTGACGAACTCCACCACACTGAATTTCTTGGTAACGGAATCGACGATCCTCGACGTGCACTTGCAGAGCAAATTTGCATGGATATACCAATGAACGTATGCACTACGGCTTACAACAAGGCATTTGAATGTACCCGATTGAGAGAAATGGCAAAGGAATTCCCTGATCTTGCCTATCATCTGCTCAATATTGCTGACAATATAGTAGATTTGCTCGTACCGTTTCAAAAGGGATATTATTACGCTCCGCCTATGGACGGCTCTTTTTCTATCAAAAAAGTTCTTCCGGCATTGTTTCCCGATGATCCGGCACTCGACTATCATAACCTGAAAGGAGGAGTGCAGAACGGTGGAGACGCTATGACCATTTATCCTAAGATGGGCGAGATGCGGCCAGAAGAACGCGAAAAGACCCGTCAAGCGCTCCTTGACTACTGTGGTCTCGACACCCTCGCCATGGTCAAAATATGGCAAAAACTAAAAGAAGTAAGCGAATAAATACAATACCCATCCGGTTGGCTCCCTTACTCTTTCCTAAGAAGGATCAGTACTTTTTATCTGCTCCTCAACGTCCGGGGCGTATGATAGTAGAGTTTTTAAATTGAAAAATTATTTTGAAATTTGATAAGGAAGTTTCTATACTATTAGGGAATTCAATTTTCAAATACGAAATTTCTAAAAATTGTAGTTTAAAGGGTTAGTGTTTGACCGAAAAATTAGGATATTTTTATGCCCATAAGTCGGCAAATCTAACCCTTTGACCTTTTTTACGCATAACCCTAAGTTGTATTTACGAAACTTAAATTAATGATTATGATTAAAAACATTTTATACATTCATGGTTATAATTCAACAGGTTCAACTGGTAAATTGATGTATAAATTATTCAAAGAAAGATATGGAGATTCTGTCAATGTTTATGCTCCTAAAATTTCTCCAATTTATAAAGAAGCAAGGGTTCAGATCGACGAATTTCTAAAAGAACATTATATTGATCTTATTGTTGGAACTTCACTTGGAGGATTCTTAACTCTTGATACTCATGGATATTTCAGAATTGTGGTGAATCCCATTCTTGATCCCTATAAAGATCTTCAAGCTATTAATGCTAAGAAAGAAGATTATGAATCTTATGAGAATGTGGAACTGACGCTTGATAATGAAGATGGAATTGAGGTTTTCGGAATGTTTGGTGATGAAGATGAAGTGGTGAATTACCAAGAAGAATATAAGAAGATTCTTCGAAACTTTAAGATTGTCAAGGGTATGAAACATCAAATGTCTGAAAAAGACATTATAGAAGAGATCATTCCTATGGCAGATATCATTGATTCAGTAAAAATCGCCTACAACAATTATCTCAATAACAAGAATAATTACGAACTTTTATAATTTGAGCCTGCCAAGGGAAGTACAGTGAGGTCATTACTGACGTTTATACCGAAATTGAAAAGGAAACGTTAAGTCTTGTGATATTGGTGAAATCCAAATGATTTTTTCATTTCATTTTTTTTGCTTAAATTTGTATTGGTAATTGTGGTAAAGATCTGGCAAAAACTTAAAGATGTAAGAAAATAACAAACTATTAATATAAAACATGAAAATAATAAAATTTCCATATGATAAATTTCTGGAATTTATCGATGTTTTCCTTGTTCAGGGAAAATCCTATCTTCAAAATGAACAACCAATTATTGCTAATTTAAAACCCTCTGTTGATAAAGTCTATGAGGCATTATGTCAAAATAAAGACAAAAATGATAACGAAAATAAGGATTTAACATTTGTTGAAGTTGTTAATAATATCAAGAAGGAAGATAATGCAAACGAATTGCTTCTAATTTTAAATCATGCCTTATGGTTGTGGTGCTTCCCAAACTCGCGAAAAACACATTATGAGTTCAACCGGGAAGAAAATATTAAGGATTTCATAGAAATTCCTTCTCAAAATGTTGGAGGTGCTGGATCAGGATATGTTCAGACTAAAACAAACGGAATTCGTTTTATAGTTTATCTGTTTAAGTATATTGTTGGAAACAACATTAATAAAACTAATGTTGTAGATACTATAATAAATTGGTGTAAAGAACCGAAGTATGGTGACAAGTTGGAATTAAAGGTTCCTGATGGAGTAAAAAACTTCCTGCTTCATTTGTGTGATCCGGATAAATATGAACCAATCGCATCAACTTCCGACAAAGAGAAAATTGTGAAAGCCTTTGAGTGGCTGGATGGCGTGGATACGAACGAAACAGATATTGACAAAAAACTTGAGAGTATACACGAACATGACTTTGTGAAAAGCATCATTAACGAGGATACCTTCTATTCAAACCACTTTCCTTTATTGTGGAAAGGTGAGATTGAGAAAATTAATTCAAATCTTAGTAGGGTTCAACTTCTTGAATACAAGAAAGCAATGGTGCTATATGGTCCTCCGGGAACCGGCAAGACTTTTACAGCCATGGAACTTGCAAAAGAAATTTTGGTAAGGTCTGTTATTAAAGCCAAAAGAAAAAATCTTAGTGAGGATTTAATGAAACTCCTAAAAAAAATTATCCATGCATCATCTGATGTATCTAAACTTCTGGATAATGATAATGTAGTGAGTGACCACATCCATTACCTTCAGTTTCACATAAACTATAACTATGAGGACTTTATTGCCGGACAGACAATGGACAATAATGGCATTGAAACTAAGGAAGGATTCATGATAGACATTCTCAAAAAGGTTGAAGACGAAAACAAGACAGCAGAAGAAAACCAACAGATTGCATTGCCGCATATCATTATTCTTGATGAGATGAATCGTGTTGATGTGTCACGCGTATTTGGAGAGTTGTTACTGCAATAGAAAAAAGAGATACATCTGTAAAACTTACGCTTAAGAAAGGCGTAAATTATCTTGAACTTAAGGTGCCCAAAAATGTATACTTCATCGGGACAATGAATGAGATTGACTTCTCCCTGGAGCGTATTGACTTCGCCCTTCGTCGTCGTTTTATTTGGGAAAGACACGACTATAGCGAAGATGCGTTGGAGACAATTATCAATGATAGATTGAAAAATAATGATTCAACTAAGGATGTAGATATTGATAGTTTTATAAATTGTTGTACAGCATTAAATTCAGTAATTGACAAGGAGGACAGCTTAGGTTCAGACTACCACATAGGTCATGCATTTTTTGCTGAGATTACCGAGATATATAGGAAACTTCAAGAGGACAAAGATGACAAAAAAGCCTCAAAGAATTGGACGATAGCAAAGACGATCCTTTGGGAAGTAAGCATTAAACCCACTCTGGAGGCCTATTGCGGTGCTATGGATAAACAAGAAAAAAATGTCTTCATTGACAAATGCTTAAACACATATAAAGGTGATGAGACAAAAAAAGATGCAAAATAAAATCGTTTATCTCTATTAAAAATCATGGCAAAGCTTATCGCCAAAGACAATAGTCCATTTTATACTGGTAAGACTTCTGACAAGACAATTGGCTATCAGAAATCACCGTATTCTGAAGCCTTGATGCAGATGCTGGATTCGGTTGTGCCCATACCTATTGATGATAAGCACTACAAGGATGAAGATGGGCAATTAGCTTATCCTTCTTATTATGATTCATTATCAAAGGAATGGCAACCATGGCGAGCCGGCAGATATATTGGCGAAGTTATAATTAACGTTCCAAAAAACGACAAAATTTCAAAAGTCAATATTTCAATAGAACCGAGATTTGGAAAGGAATTCCTCTTTGCAATGATCGACGAATTATTTCATTTCAATCTATTGAGATCTGACAGCAGCAATAGCTCTCCTCAAAAAAAAGGTTGGAATGAATTAATGCGTTTAATAATGAATCACATCTGGATTCACAAATTCTCAAATGCTATAAAATATAGTTTGCCTCGCAAGACCCTTAAGAAATCATATAGGGGAGTTCAAGTCAAAGGACATATCAATATACGTAAGTCGATCAAATCATATATCACCACCAGGCAATTAGTATCTGAATATCGTGAAAAAGAAGTTGACAGACTGATTTGCTCCATTGTATATAGAGCTTACAAGATTCTCTCATCAAAAGGAATCAGCAACTCCAGCGTACCCACACATGTGCAAGATGCTCTAAACATACTCATAACAAGTTGCAAAGACCAAAATTTCAATATTTCCGATCATGATTACAATACCATTGTCTACAAAGATATCTTCCGCAACTGGAAACCCTTAGTCGATTTTTCTTGGCAAATTGTTAAAGGAAAAACATTGAGCACAGAATCGTCTGTCGGTAATGGAATGTGCCTTTTTCTTGATATGGCTGAAATATGGGAAGCATATTTAAGAAAAGTATTGGGAGTTACCTTTGCTGATGAAGGATGGGAAGTTTTGCCGCAAGCGGAATGTGAGAGAAAAGTGTACAAGGGATTATTCTATGGACGTACCATCATCCCCGATATAGTCCTCCGGCGTGAATATGGTAATGTTACTCAATATATGGTGTTTGATGCCAAATACAAACGCATGACTGGCAACAAAGTTGATGTTGACCGTGGTGATTTCTATCAGATACATTCATATATCCAATATTATTCCAGTTTGCCAAATTCAGAAGTATTGGTGGGTGGACTTCTATACCCTATACACAAGGGGTGCGACCCGGAATTGAATTGGCATAGCAAAAATCTTTTTGGAGATTCTTCTAATAATACTGTTTTTTTGATTGATGGATTGCTTATGGAAGACGATATGACACAAGAAGAACTAAAAAATCAAGTTAATAAGTTAGCAGAAAGAATAAGAGCCCATTAACAGACATGAGTATCTTCTGGCTAAAAAAAATAAGAATCTATTCTTGATATTTTTAAAGAGTTTACTATATTTGTAACATCTCTAACAACTGAAAATTATTGCAATGAAACCAGAACCCAAAAATTGGCTGGATGCCATCAAACTTTTGCTCGATACTGAGAAATGTGAGTACAATGTCTATACTGAGACTTTTGAAGATCCAGATAATAATAAAACTATTGAAATAGAAAGAACTGAACTTCTAAGTTCAGAGAAGGTATTTAAGCTTGATGAAGATTCAAGACAGAAAATCGTCAATGCTTTTTTACGCTTAATCGCTGAAAACAAAAATGATATCGTTGATCAAGATTTAGAGGATGCAGCAAACTACCTTTTGCGCTCTAATGATTTGGTTGACTCATCTAACGATGGCGATGCAGCAAAGTTCTACATCAGCATTTTAGAGCTCCTCGCAAATCGAAAAGGAGAAAAATGGCAAAAGGAACTTGCTGAACTTTTCTATTATGGCAAACCCGAAATAGGCATTTTCCGCAACAATGCGAAAGCAAAGGAGTATGATCCTGAAGTGGAACCATATGAACATGATGATGAAAACATCTGCTTCTACCAACTCCTAATACGTGGCACACAAGGGCAGCTTGAAGCGATTCAGAAGCTTATCACAGAATTGTGTCAGAAGTTCGGCACTCCCGACAATGAATTTGGACTGTATGTGCCTGTGCAATGTGTTTTGAAAATTCTTGTGGGTAGCGATGAATATCTTGGCAATATTATATCCTGTGATCTAAAGGAAAGTACTATTATCATGGATTTGGAGTGCGAGTCAGATGTTGCAGACACGCTCAAATATGCTCTCCAATACGCATTTGGCAGTCTGGACATCGAAATTACTGAATAACTACTTATATCAAAACAAAAAAGACACCAGCCCCAGCCCCTCTCACCCTCTTCTCCTTCTCATCTATGGATTGAAATTATCAAGAGCAATCCATCTATTGAATCAGACGGACTCTAAATACATATTTTGGCCGATTACTATAATGGTAATCGGTCAATTTTTTTTTCAAAATTATTTTGAAATTTGATAATGAAATTTCTATATAGTGAATGAAGCTAACGTTAGATTCTCTTTTAAGAGTACATTTTTATCAAAAATCGTGACAAATGGCAAGAAAACTGAATATTACGCTTCAAGGTTCGAATTTTGAATTAGAACCCATTAAGTTGGAGCGAAAAAAACTCTATGGTTGGGTCGAGACAAGAGTCACAACACCCGAAGGTGGAATCTGCACATCAGCTTCCCTTAATGATGATGGAGTGACTGTGGCTGCCGGTGGCAGTGTAAAAATGGGCATAATCACCGACGATGGCAAATGGGCGGAACGCGATGAGTTTATCACTGTTGATATTGACGGAAATCCAGTAAAAGGAGTGCCTTCATCTTTCGATACAGGTATAGAACTCCTACAACGGGCTTTCGAAGAAGATATTCTCTCCACAGATATCACGACAGTCTATCAGCTCAACGGTGAAGGCGACGATACACTTATCGCAGACCTTGGAGATGAAATCTACACCTTTCCCTGGAGCTATCGCGGAGGACTTCCTTCCACAGCCTTTATCTTGGCTATTGGTCCACAGGTTTTCATTCTGGCAGGTACACCATTCCCTCTTGAATATGTAGCACTCGATGAAAACTCTATGCTTGACGACGATACAGAAGAAGAATTTGAATCCGACGATCTTGATTTCTCAATGTTCTGATAAAGTTTACAACTTTAAATTGAGTTAATGCGACATAAAAACCTGATATATGAAAGCAATCAACATATCAAACGAAGCCAAGCGCAATGCTCATGTGGGTATTGCGACGATGAAGGGCTCAATGGTTACAAAAACAGTCCATGCTGGTGGAAAACACCACGAAAACGTTAAGTTTCTCAAAACCTCCGTCAATACTCTTCTTGAATCCCTTCAGAATCAATATGGCGATGATCTCACTGATGCCATACTCAACTCCGATGTGGAAGTCGACATGAATCGAGTCGGTATGAGACTTCGGAAGACAAAGAAAGTCTATCTTGCGCCGGATGGCAGTATCGCTCACCGTGTCTCTTTCCGTGAAGTGGTCTACAATGTCGATGGCACTCTGAAAGATGAGCGTAAACCCGAAACTCTCGATGCAAATATAAATGCCGAATTCCCCGTGCGTTGGACAGGAAAACTAATCCCTATCTCAAAGGCAATCAGGATGTTTGTGTTTACCCACACTCATCAGCTGAAGCATGTGGATGGACTCACCTACGATTTTCTTTATGAAATGGCAAAGACGCTCCATGATAAAAAAGCAGTGATGCTCATAGGTGGAGGTCCGAAGGGAGTAGGTCCGTTGGTGTTTTCACGTGGAGCAATACCATATCGTGCATTCCTTTCCGGGCGAGTCGATGGCGGAAAGTATTGTCTTTTGTTGCATCTTACTAATCTTGAATTGAAACATATATGAATACAGAATTTTCTAAACAGGCACGCGATTATAAACGCAACGTAGTAGGAGCTTTCGTACTGGTTGAAGGCTCGTCATTTAATGATAAAGTGTCAGGAGAGAATCTGTTCGTCACCCGTAAGGTAGATGGTGTGATGCAGTTGGTGTTCCTGCGCGATGGTCAACTCGAGGCCTATAATTCCGGAGGCAAAGAGATGCCGATGAATCTTCCTTGTTATGAAGAGATGAAATCGCTGCTATCTGCCGTTGGCATTAAAAATGCCACTTTCGGAGCTGAGTTATTCGCTCGTCCGGAATCGGGCAATCGTGAGCGTGTAGGTCAAGTGTCTACTGCGTTGGCGTCCGCGCCTGAACGTCTTATGCTCGCTCCTTTCGACCTGATCGATATCGAAGGGGAAACCCTTGATGTCAGAGACTATGAATCGAAACACGAGCGTCTGAAAAAGATTTTCAATGATGGCAAGCTTGTGAAGGTTGTCCCGGGAAAGGCAGCCGCTTCCAAGTATGAGGCAGAGTCTATCTACAAGAAGATCGTAGAAGAGGCAGGGAGCGAAGGCGTAGTGGTCTATTCTAATTCCCCTATTGTCTACAAAGTGAAACCACGTCATTCTATCGATGGGGTAGTGATTGGCTTTACAACTGGCGACGATGAGCGCTCGGAGATGGTGCGTGATGTCATTGTGGCCGTAATGCACCATGATGGACGACTACAATCAATTATGTCAGTTGGCAACGGTCTTTCCGATGAGGAAAGGCGCGATCTCTACAAAAGGCTTTCGGCGAAGATTGTGGAGTCGGAATATGTGGAGACTGATTCACGCGGTGTGGCTTTCGATATGGTGGCTCCGGAAATAATCCTGGAGGTATCGGCAGTAGATTTTGTTACAGAGAATGCCGCCGGCGAGCCAAAGATGAATCCATTGCTCGAATATTCCGACGGCCGTTATTCCATTGTCAGCAAGACTGCAGGTGCGGTGGCTCATAGTCCGGTTATTGTGCGTTTTCGAGATGACAAATCTTTTTGTGAGTCAGATATAAGGATTAGCCAGGTGACTGATCTTTGTGAATTCGCTAAAGTGAAGACTGTCAATCTGAATGAGTTGCCCGATAGTGAGATTATTGTCAGAAGAGTATATCTTAAGAAACAGAAAGACAAACGCATGGTGCAGAAATTTTTAGTTTGGAAAACCAATAAGGAGCAAACAGGCCGCTTCCCGGCTTATGTGCTGCATCACACCGACTACAGTGCTTCGCGGAAGGATGCACTCAAACGAGACATCCGCGTGTCTGACAGCCTTGAGCAAATCAACGACTTCCTTGACCAATTTATTGCTGACAACATTAAGAAAGGTTGGGAAGAAATACTATAACTCTAACAAAAATTAATCAAAATGACTATAAAAATTGATGCTAAAGAACTGCTCGAAATACTCGCTATGACACCGGCAGAGCAGAATATCATGCTCGCCGGTGCACATGGCATCGGAAAGAGCCGTATCCTGACTGATTATTTCGAAAGCAGAGGTGTGCCAGTGATGACACTCTTTCTCGGACAGATGTCAGACCCGGGCGACCTTATTGGGCTTCCAAACAAAAACGAGAAGACAGGAAAGACCGAATTCCTACCTCCCTATTGGTTTCCGATCGACAACAAACCGATCGTGCTGTTTCTCGACGAATTAAACCGCGCGCGTCCAGAGATTCTCCAGTCTGTGATGGATCTGACGCTTAATCGAAAGTTGGCAGGGAAACCACTTCCCAAAGGAAGCCGGATCATCTCCGCTGTCAATTCGGGAGAAGAATATCAGATCACTGATCTTGACCCTGCCCTTGTCAGTCGTTTCAATATCTATACTTTCTGTCCATCCGCCACCGAATGGCTGCTTTGGGCAGAACGTGCCGGTGTCGCTCCGGAGGTGATTAAGTTTATCGAGGAGAACTCTACCTATCTTGACGGAAAGTTGCGTGAGGATGCCGATAATCTTGAGAAGACACCCGACCGAAGGGCTTGGGAAAGAGTGAGCGATATCATCAAGAATGCTCCGAATGTAAATGCTTCCCTGAAGAAAGCAATTGCCGGTATCATAGGTCCCGAAGTTGCAAATGTATTTTTTGAGGAGATAAAGAAAAATCGTAAGGTAAAGGGTAAAGACGTGCTTCAGGATTTCCACAAGAACAAAAATCAACTCGAAGCAATGACACTTCCTGATATTTCAATGGTCAACGATTCCATGTTGCGATTCTTGGAACTTAACGAGCCGAAAGATAATGAAGAAAAGTTGAGATGGAGTTTTAATGCATCGGAATATGTGGCTTGGCTCATGACTCAGCAGACCAATCGGGAGGCCGCTGCTCACTTTGCTGAGACTTTCCAGCGTGCTCAATATCCGAAAGCATGCGCGTTTCTCTTGACTAATGCTCCGGATATATACAGTAAACTCACCAATTTCATCATGGATCTCTGATGGCAAAGAAGAAAGCAGGTAAAGTTCCTTTAAGGGCTGACCAACGAATCAGCGATGTGGCTCAGCGATGGTTTCTGCTTGAGCCGCTATTGTTCTCTGTTTACTGTACTCATGTGCTTACTGAGAACTCAAGCCTTGAAGTGCCTCTACGCTCCGGCAGGGGACGTATAGAATATAATGCAGGGATGGTTGATGCTATGGAAGACCGTGAACTCGCCGACCGTCTAAAGGTGGAAGCCCTGCGTATTTTGCTGAAGCATCCATATTTGCGGCAACCTTTCCGTGCGCGCCCTGAGATTCTCTATCTTTCTTCAAATATGACAATACTCGACAATATGGGTGGACCTCTTGCCTTCTGCTTTGAACTCGTGCCTCAATTCATTGAAGAGGCAATGCCTGCAGGAAAGACATTTGAGGAGTATTATTGTCTGCTCAACCGATTGATTCCTCAATTGCAACAAGAGGAAAAAGCTCCAAGTTCACAAATGTCTGATAACTCCGACAATCCAGACGATTCTGACGATTCTGACAATTCGGAAGATTCGGAAGATTCGGAAGATTCTGGCAAGTCTGGTAATTCAAAAGAATCCGGCAATTCTGATAATTCTGAAGAATGTGACAGTTCGGGTAATTCTAAAGAATGTGACAATTCTGAAGAATCTGACAAATCTGGCAATTCTGAAGATTCTGGAGATTCTGAGAATTCCGAATTATCAAAAAATATGAAATTGTGGGCTACCGCAGCTTCTCAATGGGAGGAGGATTCAATTATGACCGTTGACATCAACATGATAATCCAAGTTGCCGCCGCAGCAGGATCATCTAAGTTGTGGGGCTCATTGTCGGCAGATTTCGTGGAATTTGTCAAGGCGTCGCTTGTGCCTCCGATTGACGTTGCCAATATTCTCAAAGGTTTCAAAAAGTCTATCCTTTCCAATAATCGCGTCCTTACTCGCATGCGCCCCTCCCGCCGCTATGGTTTTGCGCAGATGGGCAGTAAGTATCCCTATACCACTAGGGTGCTGGTTGCCCTTGATGTCAGTGGATCTGTTGATTCAGATATGCTGTCGCGGATGCTCGCTATGATCAATCGAATCTTCAAGCAAGGTGTTAAGCAAATTGATGTCATTCAGTTTGATGCAAATCTGACTGGACCTCCCGAAACTATCAGAAAGACTATATCGTCTTTTAAAGTTACCGGACGTGGAGGCACAGATTTCCAGCCGGCCGCAGATTTTTACATCAGTCATCCGGAATATGATGGACTGATCTACATCACTGATGGAATTGCCCCCAACCCTGTGATTCCTAAAAAGTTCAGCAAACTGCCTGTCACATGGATTATCACGGATGAAGACCTTATTCCCTCAATCCGTCACGGCTGGAAGAGTGGCAAAGAGTATTAAATTTATAAAAATCATGGCTAAATCGTATACTAAGAAAATCTATGAGGAAGCAGGTTCGCCGTTAGATCTCGTTATTCCGGAGGGTTACACCGAGATTGGTCCTCAAACCTTCGAGGTTGTCAAAGATAAATTAAAGAGTGTAGAGTTCCCTGACTCTATGACATCTATTTCAGCTGATTTGATGTCCGGGTGCTGGAATCTAAAGTATGTTAAGCTTCCGAAAGGTCTTAAATCAATTGACAATTGTACATTCTATGGGTGCTTCTCTTTGGAAAGTGTCACCATACAAGGTAGCGTCAAGGAAATAGGAGTATCTGCATTCAAGGGATGCGATTCCCTTCAGAGCATCACAATCCCGAAAAAAGTCAAGAAAATAGGAAAGTCTGCATTCGAAGATTGCAAACAACTCAAAAGCATCAATATTCCCGGTAGGATAAAGGAAATCAGTGCCTTTACATTCAGAAGTTGCAAAAACCTCGAAAGCGTTTCCATCGAAAACGGTGTAATAGTAATCGGCTGCGGTGCATTCGATGGATGTCGCAGCCTTCAAAGCATTGATATCCCTAATAGTGTGACTAAAATAGAGTCCGGTGCCTTTAAAGGATGCTTCTCTCTCCAACATTTCTTGCTCCCCGAAAGAGTTAAGTTAATAGATAGTGATGTATTCAAATATTGTAAATGTCTTGAAAACGTCAATATCCCTGCAGGTGTTTCAGCAATCGGAGATTTTGCATTCGAAGGTTGCTTAAAACTTGAAAGTATTGCTCTCCCTGAAGGTGTAACGAAAATAGGAAGAAATGCATTTGAAGGATGCTCCTCACTTAGCAGTATTAATATCCCTGAGAGTCTCAAGGAGATAGGAGATAGTGCATTAAGAGGTTGCAATCTTGACAGCTTGACAATCGAGACGAGTGATTTTCTCTTAAATCAAGGTTTGCTTATTTCCAAAGAAGATAATCGGTTGATCTCTTCTACTTTTTCTCAGCTTACATCAATTGTCATTCCGGAGAAAGTAAACGTTATAAACGATAAAATATTCAAAAACTGCTTTTCTCTCAAAAGTGTCACGATACCGGAAGGCGTTTCGAAAATTGGATTGTCTGCATTCTGTGGTTGCATTTCCCTTCTAAGTGTCATCATTCCGGGAAGCGTTGATGAAATAGGGAAGGAAGCATTCCTCAATTGCAGATCTCTCCAAAGCCTTGTCATATCAGATGGCGTTGCAGAAATCGGAACAAATGCATTTGGTGGTTGCACCGCCCTTAAGAGTGTCACCATCCCTCAAAGCGTAACGAAAATCGGCTCAAGTGCTTTCGAAAGATGTACATCCCTCCATAGTGTTAGACTGCCTGAAAACGTCACAGAAATTGGAAAGTCGGTATTCGGCGGTTGCACCTCTCTTAAGAACATCACAATCCCGGAAAGAGTTACGGAAATAGGATGGTCTGCATTCGGCGGTTGCACCTCCCTTAATAGCATCACAATCCCTGCAAGCGTAATGCAAATCGATGAATATGCATTTTATAATTGCACCTCCCTCCAATGTATAACTATCTTAAATCCTTTGATTAAGATTAATATAAGGGCTTTTTCCAGATGTAACGCTCTCACACAAGTCAATCTCCCCAAGGGACTGGCCAGGAGTAAAGTGAAAAATCAGTTTGCTGATTCAGCCTGGGTCAAAAACAAACCCATTTCAGCAAATAAAGCTGCAGAAAAAGCTAAAAAAGAAAAACTTGAGGCGCTCGCGGCCGCCTCATCAAGTGCTATCGTGAAGCATGCGCTCGACGAAGTCTCCCCTGACTCGGCGGCTGCTATGATCAATTCCGATAATAAGTCTCTTTCGATCCAGAAGGAAGTTGTAGGTGGCATTTACCTTTATCTTTCATTCAATGTGCCGAAAAAAATGGAGGATGTTCAGCAATTTGCTTCAGCCCTTGCTGAATATTTAAGGCAGATAAGAAATTTATTTTCAAATTGTTTTGCCAATTCTTCAAAGGAATGTGGAAGTGTGCTTCTTACATGCAAGGAAAAAGATTTGGTGATGTCGGTTAAACTGGATGGTACTCCCACTAAAGGTGGAAATTATGTGGATATGAATCTCAAAGAGGTTGAAGTGAATGATTTTCTTAACTCAGAATTTCAACTTAAAAAGATTATCGAAAAGTTTGATGGCTGGGAAGGGGTGAACGGTAATGTTTACCTCTCATTACGAAAGCATCATAATAAACTCCGTTATGATGTATCTCTGACTGGAGTCTATGAGGCTCCTAAAAATCTCGAATTCATTGACTGCATCAATTCAATGCATTTTGGGTGCTTTAAGAAGTGCCGCTATAGCGTTGAGTCTGTTACTATTCCGAGAAAACTCCTTTCAGATGCAAATACCTTCGACGACTGCCACTCCCTAAAAGTAATACACATTGTATAGTGTATTAGCTCAAGTCTGAATATATTTTGAAATTTGAAAAATACTTTTCTATTATTTATCTCCTAAATCTGTAACAATATGAAAGAAAAAGTACTTGTATTCATTAACTTAAGAAAAGTCAAGGATCAATGTAGTGATGCTGACATCTCGAGAATAGTCCACCGGAGTTTTAATCATGCGGATTATGACGTCCAACTTATAGACTATCCCCATTGTCAACACTTCTTTGATCTCAGCCATATCTGGGCGGAGGTACGCAATCCAATTCTTATTGGATATAAGAAAGGGGCAAATTACATCGAGGGTATTAAGAACTACAGCCGTAAATATCTCATCTGCCCCATAGTATATGAAAATGGTTATGGCAGGCCGCATATTCCCGATGACTATGATCAAGCAAATACCGACTGTATTTTCGGCTCCGACAAAAGGAGTCTATCATCTGCTGAAATATATACCCAATATTATCAAAGTGTCAATTATCCAGGGGTGGAAGGAGACCTGAGTTTTGAAAAGGGGATGGAAAGCGTACGCATCCTCGATGAAGTATACAGAATGCCACCTTTGGATTTAGACTCCAGATCCTTAACCCAATAACCTTCAACTTTTCTTGAATAATCATGGCAAAATTGTATACGAGGAAAATCTATGAGGAAGCAGGCTCACCGCTTGAGTTGGTCATTCCTGAAGGCTATACCGAGATAGGCCCTCAAACTTTTAAAAGGGTCAAAGAAAAATTGAAGAGTGTAGTTTTCCCAGCCTCAATGAAGACAATCCCAAATGATTTATTTGCCAATTGCACGGGTCTCAAGTATGTGGAGTTTCCGGAAGGTCTTAAATCTATTGATTGTTCATTTTTCGAATGCACCTCCCTGCTAAGTGTCAAGATTCCGGGAAGTGTCAAGGAAATAGGAAAGTCTGCATTCAAAAGATGCACTTCCCTCAAAACTTTCACCATTCCGGAAAGTATCGAGAAAGTTGGATGTTTTGCATTCGAATATTGCGATAATCTTCAAAGCGTCACCATTCCAGAAAGCGTTACGGAAATAGAAAGAGGAGCATTCAGTGGTTGCACCTCACTTCGAAGTATCAAAATACCGGAAAGCGTTACGGAAATAGAATCGGGTGCTTTCTGCGACTGCACCTCCCTCCAAAACGTCTATATCCCGGAAAGTGTAACAAAAATTGGATGCTTTGCATTCAGCGGTTGCACCTCCCTTAAGAGTATCACTATCCCGGAAAGTGTCATTTCATTAGAGAGTAAAGTATTTAAAGGTTGTAAATCCTTGGAGAAAGTCATCATCCCGGATAGTGTTACGGCAATTGGCGACTATGCATTCAGTGAATGCACTTCCCTTCTAAGTATCAAAATACCTGAAAGCGTTAAGCAAATAGAATCATGTGCTTTCTGCGACTGCACCTCCCTCCAAAACGCCTATATCCCAAAAAGTGTAACGAAAATCAGTAAACATGCCTTCTGGAGATGCACCTCACTCCGAAGCCTCGACATCCCGGAAAACGTTACAAAAATCGGCTCCTATGCATTAAGTGATTGCACCTCACTTCGAAGTATCAAAATACCGGAAAGCGTTACGGAAATCGAATCATGTGCTTTCTGTGACTGCACCTCCCTCCAAAACGTCTATATCCCGGATAGTGTTACAAAAATTGGACGGCTTGCATTCAGCGGTTGCACCTCACTTAAGAGCATCACTATCCCTGTAAGCGTAATGGAAATCGATGAAAATGCATTTTATAATTGCGCATCCCTCCAAAGCGTCACTATCTTAAATCCAAAGATTAAGATTAATAAAAGAGCTTTTTCCGGGTGTAATGGTATCGCGCAGGTCAATCTGCCCAAGGGTCTGGCCAGTAGTAAAGTGATAAATAAGTTTGCCGATTCCCCACGGGGCAAAAACAAGACTCTTTCAGGAGAGCAGGTTGCAGAAAAAGCTAAAAAAGAAAAACTTGAGGCGCTCGCTGCAGCATCAACAAGCGCTATCGTGAAGCACGCTCTCGACGAAGCCGCACCTTGCACGGCAATAACTATGGTCAACTCCGACAATAAGTCTCTTTCTATCAGTAAAGATCTCATAGAAGGAATTAAACTTCATCTAAACATCAGAGTGCCGAAAAAACTGGAGGAAATTCAGCAATTTGCTTCGGCGCTTGCCGAGTCTATGAAGCAGATGAGCGATTCGTTATTCAGTTGTTTTGTCGGTTCTTCTAAGGAATGTGGTGCCGTGTTCATTTCAAGCAAGAAAAATGATCTGGTAATGACGCTCAACATGAGTAATGTTCCCACTAAAGGAGGAAATCATGTGGATATGGACATCAAAGAGATGGAGGTGAATAAGTTTCTTGACTCTGTGCCTCAACTTAATAAGATAATAGAAAAGATTGATGGCTGGGAGGGAGTGAAAGCGAATGTAGATATCTCACTTAATATTTCTCGAAAAGATTGCCGATATAAAGTAGATCTAACTGATTTGATTGAGGTTCCTTCGAATCTCGTATTCATTGACTGCATTGATTCATTGAAATATGGCTGTTTTAAGCACAATCGAGACGTTGAATCAATTACTATATCTCGAAAATTGCTCTCTAATGCATTAAGTGAATGCCGATCGTTGAAAGAGATTCATGTGATATAATAATTTGCGCTCACAAGGATAGAAAATGTTTAATGAGAATTGATCCGATTTTTTCTATTATTTGACTCAATTTCCGAATTCAAAAGTTGAAGGTCAAAAGGGTATAAAATTAGTAGGTTAAATTAATAAAAATTATGGCAAAATCGTATACAAAGAAAATCTATGAGCAAGCCGGCAAGCCGGTCAATCTGGTCATTCCGGAAGGTTACACCGAGATAGGACCTCAAACTTTTAGGTGGGAGATGGGAAAGTTGAAGAGTGTTGTGTTCCATGCATCGATGGCTGATATTCCAAATGATTTGTTTGCCGATTGCACGGGTCTCAAATATGTGAAGCTTCCAGATGGTCTTAAGTCTATGGGCAATTCTACATTTTCCGGATGCTCCTCCCTTGAAAGTGTCATCATACCGGGAAGCGTCAAGGAAATAGGAGAGTCCGCCTTCCAGCAATGCAATTCCCTCAAAACTTTTACCATCCCGAAAAGTGTCGAGAAAATTGGAATGTTTGCATTCGAAAATTGCGAAAAACTCCAAAGCGTCACCATTGATGAAGGCGTGAAGATAATCGGCAACGATGCATTCATTGATTGCATCTCCCTTCAAAGTCTCAACATCTCAGAAAGTGTTACGGAAATCATATCCAGGGCATTCCGCGGATGCTCCTCTCTTCAAAACGTCACGCTCCCGGAAAGTGTCATTTTATTAGACAGTTATGTATTCAAAGATTGTACGTTTCTGGAAAACATCAATATCCCGGCAGCCGTTGCAGAAATCGGAAGTTTTGCATTCGAAGATTGCAAAAATCTCAAAAACGTGACCATTGAAAAAGGCGTGAAAACAATAGGTTACCATGCTTTCCATAGATGTAGCAGCCTTCTCGGCATTAATATCCCTGACAGTGTGACTAAAATAAAATCCAATGCATTCAGCGGATGCTCAACACTTAGCTGCATTAATATCCCTGAGAGTATGTATTATATTGGAGACAATGTGTTCAGAGGTTGCAATCTTGATAATTTGACAATCGAGACGCCTCTTTTCCTCTTAAATCAGGGTTTGCTCATTTCCAAAGAAGGCTCCTGGTTGATTTCCTCTGCTTTTACCCAACTGACATCGATTGTTATTCCCGAGAGTGTAAAAGAAATGAAAGATGAAATATTCAAAGACTGTATCTCTCTGAAAAGTGTCACATTCCCGGAAGGTATTAAGAACATCGGATTTTCTGCATTCAGTGGTTGCACCTCCCTGCGAAGTGTCAACATTCCGGGAAGTGTTGATAAAATAGGCAGGAATGCATTCCTCAATTGCGAATCTCTTCAAAGTGTCGGCATATCGGAGGGCGTAACAGAAATCTGCAACGATGCATTCAGGGGATGCACCTCACTGAAAAGCGTAACCATCCCGGAAAGTGTTACAGCAATTGGCAACGATGCTTTCCGTTATTGCTCCTCCCTCCAAAACATCACAATCCCTGAAAGCGTAACTGAAATCAGTTCAAGTGCTTTTGAAAGATGCACCTCCCTACATAACATCACAATACCAGAAAGCGTAATAGAAATCGGCAACGATGCATTCAGTGGTTGCACCTCCCTGCAATGTATCACAATGCCGGAAGGCGTTACAAAAATCGGAATTTGTTCATTCAGCGGATGCTCTTCCCTTAAGAGTATCACAATCCCTGAAAGTGTAACGGAAATAGATGAATATGCATTTAGTAGATGCACATCCCTCCAAACCGTCACTATCTTAAATCCAATGATTAAGATTAATATAAGAGCTTTTTCCGGGTGTAAAGCTATTACACAAGTCAAGCTGCCCAAGGGGCTGACCTGGAGTAAAGTGAAAAATAAGTTTGCTGATTCGCCATCCATCTCATAAAAGCCAAAACAATCCTCAGTATATTATGAAATATTTATTCGCATTTTGCGAATAAATATTTCATAATATACTTTTTTGATTGTAAGTTTTTATGCGTAACTTTGCGGAAAATCATATTTTTTTGAAATTTTTATCAAAAGTATCTATATATTGAAAAAACTGATCAAAATCAATAATACTAACCAAAAAAATTCTTCGATATGAAAGAGCCGTGACTCGTATAAAAGCTATTTAATCAAAAATTTTTACTATTCATTTTTTTTGCTTAATTTTGTATTCGTTAATAAGTCTAATCAACTTCATTACAATCTTTGTAGAACATTCAAACTGATGTTTGATGTTTTTGCTAATCATTGACCGATTGACGTGTAACTATAAGCATTTGCCATGAGTCTCTCAAAATCAAGATATACATTGTTCTGCCAATGTCCGAAGGCATTGTGGTTGAGAACCTATCGACTAGAAACCGCAACGGTGTACCCTACTGTCGAAAGTCGTTTTGCGACAGGAAATATTATAGGCGACCTTGCAATAAAGAGTCCAATTAAATGAAAACACTGCAGCAGTTCAGAAGTGATGAGGAAGCGCTTGGTCAGGATCTGATGACTACGCTTAGCTGTTTAAGCAAGAAAGAAACTCATCTGCCTATGGTAGTTTGGATTGAGGTGAAGCGCTCGAAAGATGATCAGCGGACACCAATGATTAGATTTGCCAATAATACCAGTGACAGCCTTGTCCCAAATGAACTAATACCTATGTCAATCTGTGGAGACCCACGGCTTCTTGTCACAGATGTAGACCTGAAAATATCTGACGCAGATTTAGGAAAACTCAGGCTCTGGATAATTTCCCACAGGGACACATTGCTTAAACACTGGCATGGCGAAATAGACTCTGTTGGCTTTGGCCGCGCTATTTTACCGGAAAACAACATATAATGGAAATAATAGGCATCATAGTCATAGGAATTATTTTGTTCGTAGTGCTTGGAATTTTAGGTTGGTTCTTTAAGATCTTAGGTTTCGGTATTGATTTCCTTTCGGAAGGAATCAGCTCCTTGTGGGGATGTCTATGCAGACTCATTGGCGTGATACTAATGGCTATATTTTTGATATATATCATCATTTCAATAATTTAAAGGGAATTAAAAAATAATTTGAAATTTGATCCAAACTTTACTATTATTTATTCAACTTAAATACTAAAATAGGTTGTTATGTGGTTTCCTTTGTATACTAAAATATTGATTGTTCCTGACTTTGGCGTTAGTGCTGATGATGAGACTATGGTGGCTCTCAAATCTGCTATTGAGGCTCAGGGCAAATATTCGGTAAAAGTAGCTGATCTTCCAGCGTTGGTGCGCGGTGAGAATAAGGGTGATGAGTTGACAGAGTCAAGGCTCCTCGAACTCTCAGCTCTCAAGCTTGAGCAGATCGCAGAGTGCGGACGCCTGAAGTGGGACGGCTCTAATGATCTAACTATTCCGAAAGTCAAAAGAAAGAAACTCAAGCGCAATAGAGATTTATGGTTCCCACTGAATCGTAAGCCAACCATTACTCCATCTGAAACAAAGCCTGACCCTGTCACTCCTGTCATAGTTGATAAACAAAGTGTTGATGAAAATCAATTTGATGAAGACGAATTAGAAGAATACATACCATTTGCAGACGATCAGAGTTGTTTAGATTATGAGGAGGATAGGCCCCACACCATTATCCTCTTTGGAGAGTCTGCCATGTTTGCCGGTAAGATCACCGGCTGTAAAATGCTTTTCGTAAATCCTGAATATTCCTGGCAAATCCCATGGAAAAAGAAATATTACGCCCTACGAAAGTTGGCCGAACAAAATTGGGAAAAGAAATATGAATATGTGAGCGACCCGATGGAAATATTGGGATATGAAGGAGATAGTAAATCTGATCGACATAAATATTTGGGGCGTTATAGCATTATAACAAATGATGAGCTTATCGGAGAATTCTGGAATCAATTCCCATGGAAGGTAGAGGTAGACCGTGAACTTGATGGTGACACACTGGGATTGGCAAGATTTATATGCGATTTTGCCAAGGATAAAATTACTAACCCTCTTGCGGAAGTCTATGAGGCTATAATGAATCTACGTTGGAATGCTTTTGCAAACCTAAATGAAAATTGCTATTTTGCCGAACCGGTAAAGCTCAGCAACTTCTCAGTTTTGGGCATACTCTTCGATGTGCCTAAGTTTGACGGCCAATCTGGTCATAAGTTGCTAATAGCGGGGCAGGAAGATCCCCTACCGCTGGAAAGTATTCACACTCGCCGTGATCTTAACTTACTGCGGGATGCCATAGATAACGTTGCCACTGCTCGTGCAGTTCCTGAAGAGCAACAGAAACGGATTCTTATCGTTCCTGACTATTTTTCGCCATATAACAGCCCCACCATCCAAGAACTTTATTTGAGGCTGAAGCAGATGGGCTACTACGTGGCTGTATTCGTGCCTGACCGCTCTCTCGAGGATTCTCGTAGGATACTGGAACGTCGTTTGAAGTCTAAAAAATTTGACTTGATTGTCGCGATTGAAACTGGATGCTTACTCGTTACACGGATCGATAAGTGTCCTCGTATCTTTGTAGATCCCGATTGGTTGGCCTGGGAGTGGATGAAGTTGCGACTTGGCGATAAAGAAAAGCTATGGGAGAGACGTGGTGGTGAGAATGAGGGTCACTTATTCGACTACTATTTCGACTACTATCTGAACGACGAGGAAATACAAATGGCAAGAAAGATGTCCGTTAGCTCCTACATAAAGCGTGGACCTCACCCCGTATATGGATGGTTTTCCGAAGATCTTGTAAGCCCCCATCTCCCGGCGGAGCATATTAAGCGTTTCAAGGAGAGCACTAATATCCCGGGACTCCACTTCGATACCGAAGAAGGAATCGCAATCCTTGCACAAGAGATCCATAAGGTTCTTCCAAACTAATTGTATGCCTGACCTATGAATAGATTTTATCATTCTCGCACCTATCGTTTCTCAGCTCAAAGAGAGAATCTAAATCAATATATCTTTGATCTTGTCAATCGCACTTGCGGTGAAGCTACCTTCCGACTTCGCGATAAAGGATTCCAATTCCCTATAAAGGCCCAAATCAAGGTGGATTATTCTTCCAACATCCCAACAGAAACAGCCAAATTCACTTATAAAGGAATCGATTTCGAACTCCGGGCAGACTTTTTCATGGCCAAAAGATACAATATGACCCCTGCCGATCGCCGCAAAAAACACGAGCACAAACTCAAGGACCTTCATCTACATTCCTATCTTAATGCGTCCGAATTTGAATCCGGCAAGGAATGCTGCTGTATCTACTGTCAGCGTTTCTTTCCAGCCGATGAGGTCGTAGAATTTGTTGACGACGATGAGACTGCACTATGTCCTTATTGCGGCATTGATTCTGTTATAGTTCTCGGCGCAGACGAAAAAATATCCAAAGAACTGCTCGCAGAGCTTAATAAAAGATATTTCTGATGTTTGTAGACGTCTTCCAAGACAAAGTTCGTATTTAAACCAATAATTTAAAATTCTAAATTCTAAATTTTCTACGAACAAGCTTCGCAAGTCTAAATTATTTTTACTAATTTTGCATATTTAAAAGCAAAATATGTAAAAGATATGAGTGAATTAGCTACCAAATACAACCCTCATGAGGTTGAAGACAAGTGGTATGAGTATTGGGAACGCCATAAGATGTTCCATTCCACGCCAGATGAGCGTGAACCATATTGCATCGTAATCCCTCCACCAAATGTGACCGGTGTCCTCCACATGGGTCACATGCTCAATAATACTATACAAGATATCCTTATCCGCCGCGCACGCATGATGGGCAAGAATGCCCTTTGGGTGCCTGGCACCGACCATGCTGCTATCGCAACGGAAACAAAGGTAATCCAAAAGCTCGCTGAGCAAGGCATCAAGAAGACTGATCTTACTCGTGAGCAATTCCTTGAGCATGCCTGGGATTGGACTCATACACATGGTGGCATAATCCTGCAGCAGCTTCGCAAACTTGGTGCTTCCTGCGATTGGGACCGCACAGCCTTCACAATGGATGAACTCCGTTCAAAGAGCGTGACAAAGGTATTCTGCGATCTTTATGACAAAGGTCTTATATATCGTGGTCTTCGTATGGTAAACTGGGATCCGAAGAATAAGACCGCTATCTCCGACGATGAAGTGAACTTCGTTCAGGAGCATTCAAAACTTTACTATTTACGCTATTATGTAGCTGACGATCCGGAAGGACGCTACGCAGTAGTGGCCACAACGCGACCTGAGACCATCATGGGGGATACAGCAATGTGTATCAATCCTAAGGATCCCAAGAATGAATGGTTAAAGGGAAAGAAAGTGATCGTTCCGCTCGTAGGTCGTGAGATTCCGGTGATTGAAGACCGTTATGTGGAAATCGATTTCGGTACAGGTTGCTTGAAAGTGACCCCTGCTCATGACAAAAACGACTACATGCTTGGCAAGACCCACAATCTTGAGACTATCGACATCTTCAATGAAGATGCAACTCTCAACGAGCATGGCGGCAAATATGCCGGTATGGATCGTTTCGAGGTGCGCAAGCAAATAGCAAAAGATCTTGAGGAAGCCGGATTGATGGAGAAAGTGGAAGATTACACTAACAATGTGGGCTATTCAGAGCGTACGAAAGTCGCTATCGAGCCGCGTCTTTCTCTCCAGTGGTTTATCAATATGCGCCACTTTGCTGAGATTTCTCTTGCTCCGGTGATGGAAGACTACATCAAGTTTGTGCCTGAGAAATATAAAACTACTTATCGCCTCTGGCTTGAGAATATACAGGATTGGTGTATCAGCCGTCAACTTTGGTGGGGACACCGCATACCGGCTTACTACTACGATGTTGACGGAGAGACCCGCATTGCAGTAGGGGAGACCAAAGAGCAGGCTCTTGAAAAAGCACGCAAGGAGAGTGGCCTTGATCTTCAGATTGATGATCTTGTGCAGGATGAAGGTGCTCTTGACACATGGTTTAGCTCTTGGCTCTGGCCTATCACACTCTTCAACGGTATCCTCGATCCGAACAATGAGGAGTTAAAATACTACTATCCGACAGCTACTCTCGTTACGGGCCCGGACATCATTTTCTTCTGGGTAGCACGTATGATTATGGCTGGATATGAATATGTAGGCGACAAGCCATTCGGCAACGTTTATTTCACCGGTATCGTACGAGATAAGATAGGCAGGAAGATGAGTAAATCTCTCGGTAACTCACCCGACCCACTCGACCTTATTGATAAATTTGGTGCCGATGGTGTGCGTATGGGGCTGATGCTCTCAGCTCCTGCTGGCAACGACATCATGTATGATGACGCTCTTGTAGAGCAGGGCCGTAACTTTGCAAATAAGATATGGAATGCCTTCCGTCTTATCCAAGGCTGGAACGTGGATGAAGCAATCCCTCAGCCTGAAAGCTCAAAGATTGCCGTAGATTGGTTCCGTTCTCAGCTTTATAAGACAATGATAGAAGTTGAGGACTTGATGGGCAAGTTCCGTATCTCAGAAGCTCTGATGGCTGTCTATAAGCTTTTCTGGGATGAATTCTCAAGCTGGTATCTCGAAGTGATCAAGCCTGCATATGGATCTCCTATCGATGGCAAGACTTATGCGGAGACTATGAAATTCTTCGAAATGCTTCTTCAACTCCTCCATCCTTTCATGCCGTTCATCACTGAAGAACTGTGGCAGCATCTTGCAGAGCGCAAAGATGGCGACAGCATCATGAAGACCACCCTTCCCGCTCCGGGAGAAGTTGATGAAGAGCTGCTCTCAAAATTCGAGACACTGAAAGAAATCATCACAGGTCTGCGTGCTATTCGCAAGCAGCGTCAGATTGCCAATAAAGAAGAGATCTCTGTTGAAGTCAAAGGTCCACACGATGGCTCTCTTGATTCTGTCCTCTTGAAGATGGGCAATGTTAAGGATATCAAGCCTATCGAAGAAAAAGGGGCAACTTCCGTTGCGTTCCTCGTAGGTCCGGTAGAATACAGTGTTCCACTCGCTGATAAGATTAATGTCGAGGAAGAACTTGCCAAGCTTGAGAAAGAGCTCAAGCGCTATGAAGGCTTCCTCGCCGGCGTAGAGAAGAAGCTTGCCAACGAGCGCTTCGTAGCCAACGCCCCGGAGCAGGTAATAGCTCTCGAGCGCAAGAAGCAAAGCGACGCCACCGAAAAGATCGCCGCTATCCGCGCCTCCATCGCCGCCCTAAAATAATTCCAATCCCATAAGTTCGGCTGCCGCCTCCCAGCAGTAAAAACTGCGCTTGCGAGGCGGCAGTCTCTTTTTTATGATATCTTTCATACTTGTAAAGAGGCAAAGCCTAATATTAGCAAGTATCTTTCTTTCTGTAGTAATGTGGTAGCCAAATTATAATTAGGGTTTTCCCTAAATTGTGAAATAAAAATCAAAAAAATCCTCTTTTTTATAATCGTTGCAAAAAAATTATGTAATTTTGCAATATGAATAAAAAATTGTTTCTTTTCTTTTTAGTATTCTTTGGAGCTGTATATTTGATATCGTGTAGCCACCAGAGAAAACGCATGTTGACAAGCGAGGAGGATAAAATCTACAATCTTGTTGGAAATCCTTGTGCTGAAGGCGACTATTTGACAGCTATAGCACGTGCTGACTCGATTCTTTCATTATCCATTCAGATCTCAGACTCTCTTAGGGCTTGTATAATGATCGATCGTGATGTCTCTATAGCGGAATATGGAAATCTTGAGTGGGGTGCAGCATATGCAGATACAATCATAGATTTTGGAAAACGCCACAACGTTGCGCTTGCTGTGATGCAGGGATTGCAAAACAGAGGTATCATCAATCGTCGTAAGGGAAACTTGGACAAAGCTATTTCTGACTATAAAGATGGTCTGGAGGTAGCTCTGAAGGAGAAGGACACAGAAATGGAACAGGTGTTTTATGAAATGCTTGCCATAGCTTGCGCCGAAAATAAGCTATTTGATGAAGCGATTTCCTTTGCTCGTCGTTCTCTCGAAATTTCAAAAACAGAGGGTAATAAGACCGGAGAACTTAACACCATCGCCACGATAGGTGGGATAAAGGTCAAGGCAGGTGATTATGAAGGAGCGATACGGGAAATACTCCCTTATCATGATCTCGCGAAAGATTGCAAACCTCTTCTTCGAGTAAAGTATCTTACTCCGTTGATGCGGTCATATTTGTCGCTTGATTCCCTGCAGCAAGTGCGGGCGACTCTTGCGGAGGTATATGAGGCTCTTGAAGGCGTACCGCATAATACACAAGTGTATCTTGTTGCTGTAAATACAGAGGCAGGATTGGCGGAAAAGGAAGGACGTTATGCCGATCAATGGAACTGGTTTCAGGTGGCTGACAGCATCGGGAGTATGGGCACTGCTCCGGAAATGTGGTTTGCACAGCGTGCGGAATGTCTTGCAAATCTCGATCGTTATAAGGAGGCTTATTATATGGAGCGAAAGGCATTTTCTGCTCTTGACTCTGTTCGTGTAGTTGATTCAGACAGCCGCCTCTCTGAGCTTTCAGTAAAATATGACACTCTTGATAAGGAGAATACAATTGTCCGTCTAAAAGCTCAGCGTCTTCTGTGGGGTATTATTGCCCTTTCTTGTCTGTTGATAATCGCTATTGGTATTATCATATTTAGAGCGGCGCGAAGAAGAGCACTTCGTCGTCTTGAGAGGGAACGCCATGAAGAATATGTCAAGGGTCTGGAGGAGGAACGAGCCAGAGTAGCGCGTGAACTCCATGATGATATTGCTGGAAGTCTTGTAGGACTTCAATGGCAACTTCCTGGTATGAACCGTCAAGATGCTGAGAAGAGTATTTTGGATATAGCAAGAAGGGTTAGAAGTCTTTCTCATGAATTGATGCCTCCACAATTTGAAGATCAGCAGTTCACATCTTTGCTTCTTGATTACGTTGCTAAGATTAATTATTCTTCTTTAGGCATGCGCGTGGTGCTGACAGATGAGGGGACATTCGATTGGAATTCCATTACTCCAGAAGAAAGTCGCGAACTCTACAGAATGATTCAAGAATCAGTAGGAAATGCTCTTCGTCATGGCAGTGAAGGCGATATTCAGATTATTCTTTCAGGCAATACAGGGTTTGTATTGACAGTGAGCAATAATGTTGACCCGGATTCAAATCCTTCTAATGAAAATGGGGCAGGACTTCGCACTTTAAAAGCACGGGCTGCAATTATCGGAGCTGAAATGTCTATAACTCGTACGGAAGTGCAATTTTCAATAACCATTTCACAAACTGAAAAATGAAATTATTAATTGTTGATGACCATCCTGTCGTGCTTGAAGGTCTGTCTAATGTCATGAAGCGAGAGGGATATGATATTTTGAAAGCCCAAGATGCCACTCAAGCGATTGAAAATGCTGTTCAGAATCCTGATATTGAGATATTTATTATCGATCTCGCACTTAAGGGGGAAACTGATGGACTTGCCTTAATCTCTGAACTGAAGACCTATTGTGGCAATTCTCACGCAATAGTCTACACTATGCACGGAGAATCGTGGAATTTACGGATGCTTTATGAGGCAGGAGTAGACGGAATAGTTCTTAAAGGTGATAGCATTGATGAACTCATAGAGGCTGTAAAAGCAGTCGAGACCGGTTCCATTTATAGGAGTAAGGAGTTTACCGAACGCTATAATGCTATAAGTAGCGTTAAAGGAATTATGTCTAAAAGAGAATTAGATGTGTTAAGACTTGTCAGCAATGGAGCTAACTCAAAGGAAATTGCCGATGGTTTATGTCTTAGCGAAAAAAGCAGTGGAATATCATAGAAGTAATATATTAAAAAAACTTGGATCAAACAACATGGCACAAGCAATTAGTCAAGCAGTAAGACTTGGAATTCTTACTTGTATCGCGGCTTTTGCGACAGTAAATGTCACCGCATCAGTACCCGAACCGGAAGCGATCGACATTGGTCTGTCCGTAAAATGGGCGGATCGTAATTTGGGCGCTCCATCTCCATTAGAGGAAGGAGGATATTTTTCTTTTGGGGAAGTGGAGGAAAAGGATTATTATCATTGGGATACGTATATGTATTGTTATAATGGCAATTTATACTCCCATGTAGATTTCGGGGTGGAATCATTATGTGGCACTGAATATGATGCTGCTCATGTGATTCTTGGCGGTAATTGGCGTATGCCAAGTGTAGAGGAGTTTCTGGAACTTGTTGAAAACTGCACGATAGAACATGTTAATGTTGAACCGCTTAACTATATTAGAGTTACGGGTCCCAATGGGGTATATATTGACCTTCCTTATACAGGGACTATGAGTCTTGACCGTGTCATTCATCAAAATCAGGATTTAGCAATGTGGTCTGGATCTTTTTATGTTGAGGAAGGAGATGAAGATGATTTCTATTATTATATTAACGCTCCATTTTTCCTTGGAGGAAATTTTATTCAAGATTTTATCAATGTTTATGAAGGCAATCCTTATTTCGGATTGCAGATCCGTCCAGTCTATGTCGAAACTTCGTCAGTGGAGTCTCTCTCATCTTCATCCAAGACAATTGAGGCTATCTATACCATAGACGGCAGAAAGATTTCAGAGAATGCCACCGATCTTCCTGCCGGCATCTATATCTACCGATATTCCGATGGCTCATCCAAGCGCCATCTCGCGAAATAAGAGTCCATCTCATAAATCTTATAATACATTTTTTCAATTCATCCGCCTTAGCAATGATATTTACTGTCATTGCTAAGGCGGATGAATTGTTCCAGTTTCTTTGTAAAACGAGCAGTAAGCAGATTTGATTCCTTCTTATAGTTGATGACCCCAAAATAGTTAGGGTTTTCCCTAAATTGTTGATTTGCTTTTGATTAATTCTTGAAATAATTTGGATATAATATTTTCTCTCATTAATTTTGTATGTTATTTCTTACTTAACAAATATCAAAATAATGAAGAGGAATTTTACTTTTGTCATAGCGATTTTGTCACTTATCTTTCTTTTGGATTCTTGTGGTTCCAAAAAAATGATCAAACAGTCTTATTATGACTATACCGGCCAGGGAAATACTGGTCCACGAACAGTGACAGTTGTTGAAGAAGAGTTAGATGCTTGCGAGAAAGTGGCTTTGGATGAGCCGGCTGATGAATATCGCAGCTATGGCTCCGGCATCGATGAAGACGATTTTTTTGCCCGCCAGATAGCCGTATTTAATGCAGAGGTTGCACTTGCAGCAGGTCTGGAGGCAGAAATAATTGCCACTATGCAATCATATAGGGAACAAAAGCACCAGAACGGGACCGTGGCTAATCAGGCTGACATTGAGGCACGAGCGGCTGCAAGAGCCAAAGCGACTATCACCAATTGCAGAGTAATCTGTTCGAAAAAATACCGAATCTCTGACGGAACTTACAAATGCACTATTTGCATCTCAGTGCCGGCAGTCAAGGTTGAGCAGTCGATTAAAGCTCATATGATTGAGGAAGTGGAGCTTGGCGGTGAAGTCTTTGATGAAAACGCCTATGTCAAGGCAAGGGCGAATAAAAAGGAAGATTTCTATACAGTACGAAACAAACATAGATGATATTATCTGCCATGAGAAAATTTATTTTTTTGATTGCGATATTTATTTTCGCATGCGGCTGGTCGGCTCATGCTGCTGATCGCTCTGATAAACTGAAGCCTCGCTGGATGACTTCTTCGCTCCCTAAACCCAAGAGCCAGGGATATATATTCGTGAGAGCGGATGGAAGAGGAAAAACACCGGAGGAGGCTCGTCACAATGCATTGATCCATCTTAGGGGAAGGCTTGAAGATGACCGTCAACTTATTTTTGACTACGAAAGTGAAACAGATATAAGACATAAGAAGACACAAGGAAATGGTAATTCTTCCAGAACCTCGCAGTTCGTATTTAAGTCTAAAGTGACAGGGTCTCGAGTTGTCTTGACCTGCAAGGAAGTAGATGAGTATTGGGAATTTAAGGATGGCATCTATACTGTTGATGATCTCTATACGGTCAATGATACTGTAGGAGTCGTAGATAAGAAGGGTATTGATGATATACATACGACAACTTCTTATGGAGCAGCCCCTGTCTTTTATTCATTAATTCCGGGTGTTGGGCAATTCGTCAAAGGAAGCATGACTAAAGGTGGTCTGATCTTGGGCGGAACAGCTGTCGGTGCATCTGCGATTATTTTATGCGAAAACCAACGTGCTACTTATGCCAAAAAGATGAAGGAGCACCCTCAGCATATAGATTTCTATCGGAATAAGAAGGCTAACTGGGAATTGGGCAGAAACGTGGCAATAGGTGCCACTGCAGCTCTTTATCTTTACAATCTCATCGATGCTGCTATAGCTCCCGGTCGCAGAAGAATCATAGTCAATAGGCGCCCTTATGAATATTCTTTAGCTCCTGTCGTCTTTGAGGATGGATTCGGAGTTGGATTTGCGATGAATTTTTAATATCAAAAATACTTTAGTGAATTTTCAAACAACTTCAATTATACTAACATGAGAAAGATAATTTCATTACTATTCCTTTTAGCACTGATGGCAGTGCAGTTTACTGCTTGTACGGAAGATCCGGAAGTGACTACAGGGGGCATCTCAGGATACGTCACAGAATCAAAAGGTGGAGTAGAACCATTAGCCGGGGTGACGGTATCGATTCAAACTACCGGTCAAAGCACCACCACTGGCAGCGATGGTACTTATAGTTTTACAAATCTGCAACCGGGTAGTTATTCCCTTCAGTTTACTAAGACAGGATATAATACTACCATGCGCACCGTCAATGTGGTGGCTGGACTTGCATATCAGTGTGATGTTCAGCTCTCGAAGGTTACAGAAGATGCTGAGATCGAGATAAACCCATCTTCTCTGAATTTCGGCACAACTCAGACTGATATGAGTGTGACTGTAAAGAACAATGGAAATGCAACTGCTGAATGGTCATTGAATCTTGGAAACAACACCTGGTTATCAGCATCCGAACTTGGTGGCTCAATTCAGGCTGGTCGCACTCAAAGCATAATTTTCACTGTCGATAGGAACTACCTTTCTGAAGCCAAAACAGTTGTCGTGAACTTCCATGCTTTCGGAAACTCTTATCCTATTTCAATTTCTTGTGCTCCACGCAACTCAACTTCCAACATGGTGATCGAGCCAAAGGAATTGAATTTCGGCAAGGATAGCAATCAGCAGAACTTTACTATCCGAAATACCGGAAAGTCTGAACTTTCTTGGAGTGTTTCGGGCATCTCTTCACAAGCTCTTACCCTTTCAGCCAATCAAGGTGTTGTGGCCGCTGGTGGAAGTTCTGTTATAATTGCTTCAATCGATCGTTCACAACTTACAGGAAATCTCAATACCTCATTTATAATTTCAGATGGAATCGCCGATCAGACGATCTCTGTAAGTGTAAATAGTGATGGAAATGGAGGAACCGGTTCAGGAGATGATCCCGGTAATAATCCCGGCAACGATCCGGCATCTACTATTGTCTCCAATGGTTTGTCAGCCTATTATCAGTTTAATAATAATTTTGATGATGCTGCCGGAGAGTATGATGGATTTGGAGTCAATGATCCATCGTTTGTAGAAGGTATCTCTAACGAGGCTGTTCATTTCTTTAAGACAAAGGAAAGCAGTGTACAGATACCTTATGGACTAATATGCAACAAGAATTTCTCAATCAGTTTCTGGGCAAAAGATCTTGCTGATGGGATGATTTATTATTGTAAGAGCAGTGATAATGATACTCGATGCGTTTTGAGTATGAATAACGGATACTTGCGGTTTAGAATAGCAGCAAATAATAATTATTGGAATTATCAGGAAGAGCAGACTACATTCTCTCATAGTAATATTTCAGATTCAGAGTGGCATCATATTGCTATAGTAACTGACTATGGTTCTACTACAGCAAATCGGTGGACTTCTGTTCTATATATTGATGGAAAGAAATACGGAACGATAACAGAGGATGCAAGTGCTACTCAAATTGACTATATAAATGCCTTTGTAATTGGAGGAAAAGCTTCATTTAATTCTTACTCTCTGACCACTCCCAACTTCAGCATGGATAATCTCCGTATCTACGACAACCGTCTTTTGACTGCTGCTTAAATAAAGGAAATTTTTACTGCTAAGCAATAATTAGATTTTTTCGAATATCAATATTGTCTTGAAATCAGCGGGATTCGTCCCGTTGATTTCTACCCATTTCATAATGATTGCCCAAAGGATTTTTATGATGAAGTTTTTACGATTTTTTGTGATTCTATTGGCTTTCTGTATCCCTCAGAAAAGTCGTGCTTGGATTGATCCTTCGCAATCCTATGAAGATTACGCTAAAAGTATTGACGAGAAATTTGATAGCATCTCTAATGATATGATGACTAAATTTGATCGTCTGCTTTTAGAACTTAATAATGAGTATATTGAAATCTTGGGTAAGCCATGGGAGTTTCATGATGCTCAAAAAGATGATAATAAGTCGTTCTCGCCAAAACCGGATATGCCTAAGGCTCCGAAAGCATCTTCTGTTCCGGAAAACCGTGAGATAACCTACGGAAAAATATATCAGTCTGAAAAGCAACTTCCCGATATACCTGCAACATTGCCCGATGTTAAATCAGGAGTGGTGAAAAAGTATCCAAATAAATTCCTTTTCTACAATACTCTTTGTGGTTTTGGACCTTTCAAAGCTCCTGCTATTTCTCTATCAGTAAATAATATTCACGGAGTAAATAAAGAATGGCAAAAATTTACCAATACTCCCGGATTAGTTGACTTACGCAATGATTGTCTGCGTATTCGTGAGGAACTTCAGCTTTGTGACTGGGGTTATCTGCTTCTTGTGGAGAAAATAGCAGCTGAATTATATCCTGCTTCCGACGATAATCAGGCTTTGGCAGCAGCCGCTTTGCTCAATCTTTCAGGTTATGATTGTAAGGTTGCAGCGGGAGATGAGCATTTCTATATGATTTTTCACCCCAGCCACGAGATATACCTTGTCCCGTATTATACTTTTAATAATAATAAACGCTATTATATAAGATCAAGAAATGAGAAAGTTGCCAGGATAGGTGGTTGTGTTGGCGATTTTTATAAATCTCCTACTCCAATAAGGATGCTCATTGATCGGTATCCACGTTTAAATCCTGATCTTAAGACAGCACGAAGATATAAGTCGGCAGACAATAACATTTCAGGCAAGGAAATAATTTCTGTTGAGACGGTGGTCAATTCAAGTGTACAGAAGTTTCTTGCTGATTATCCTCTTGTCTCTTGGAATTTGTATGGCCTTGCTCCTGTGAGCAAGGAGTTGAAAAAGTCACTGTTTAAGACGATGGAGCAGGAGCTTGCAGGGCTTGGTGAAGTCGAGGCTGTCAATAAGTTGCTCGAGTTCCATTCTCATGGATTTGACTATAAGAGAGATGACGTGCAGTTTGGGAGAGAGAAACCATTTTTTTTCGATGAGAATTTCTATTATCCGGCAAATGATTGCGAGGATCGTGCCATAATGTTTGCACGCTTGGTGAAAGATGTTATTGGTCTCGATGTTGTATATCTTAAATTTCCTGATCATCTTGCAGCCGGCGTATGTTTTTCTCCCGGGGTGGATGTGAATGGACCGTCGGTTATAGTCGATGGAAAAAAATATGTTTTGTGTGATCCTACAGGTGGTGAGCGGGTAGGAATAAGCAATCCTAAGTATATGAATATCTGTCCTGATGTATATAAGGTTGAACTATAATCTGTTAATTTAAAAATGTGGTCTGTTTCGAAATATCTGGAAAAACTTCCCAACGCCGTAAAAGCCTTGGTGGTGACTTTTATGGCCCTTGTATTCGCGCATTTTGTGGTTTATGACTTGATGTCGGTGTCATATTTCGCTCCGATGGAAAAAGCTTCTGACTTCACGTTTGGTGATTTTTACACGATGATTGCTAATGATCGTCCGGAGAGTTATCTTGAAGAAGACGTGATAATAGTTCCAGTAGATAATTGCAGCGATTCCGAGTTGGCAGAAGTGATAAGAAAAGTTGATTCCATTGGTCCTTCTGCCGTGGGACTTGATATACGTTTCACAGGTGTGCCTTGTGCGAAAGATAGCGAACTGGCTGTGGCATTGTCTCATTGCAGGAATCTTGTAATGCCGGTATATGCTAAGGAAGAGGAGGGTAAGACTAAGTTATTCCATGATTCTTATATGGATACTATAGTGGATCCCTCCGGAGGTTTTGCCGCTGTTAATATTCAGGGTGATCTTAATTCTCACTCATCGACCCGTAAATTCTTGAGAGAATTTAAAACGGAAAATGGTGATATATTCACTTTGCCGGTTGCTCTCGTGAATCTTGCCCGTCCTGAAATGCTTGATGCTCTCTATGATCAGCGCGGCGATCAACTGTTGATACGCTATGCCTCAATTGAAGTCGATTCAATTACTCCTGCCGAATTGGATGAGCATGGAGAAATTATTGCCGACCATATTGTGCTTGTGGGAAATGTCAAAGATTATTCCGACATGCATGTCACTCCTTTAGGAAATCATACTCCGGGTTTGATCATTCATGCTTTGACTGTAGCTACAATACTATCCGGCAATTATACATGGACTCCTAATAAATTGGAACAAGTGATATTGGGTGCGATGTTGTGCTATATAATTGTATTGATCAATCTTCTACTCGGTAATTTGACTATCAAACCATTGATTATAAGATTTATTCAACTGTTGATTCTTTATCTTATGATAGTGGGAGGCACTCTTGCATTCATCAGATATAATGTCGACCTGAACTTTTCTTATCCGATACTTACGGTTACGGTTGGAGTGGCTGCCTGTGAGATCTATACCGGTTTTTGTGCTAAAAATGGACTGTTGGATCTATTTGTGAAAGGGTGCGTATTGGCAGTGAATTGGGTAAGAGGAAAACTTAAAGTAAGTTCAGATAATGAAAACAGTGAAATAAAAAATTGTGAAGATGAAAAGAAGGATTAAACTCAAATCATTAATCGGTCCGGCTATGGCGATATCAATTCTATGCGTAGCCATTGATTCAAATGCTGATCTTCAGATACGTTATCTGAGGGGAGATGTGGCGGTGAATAAAGCTAAAGTCGGTGGGCATACTGCGCAACGATACGAAAAAATAAAGAATAATGATATTCTCTCGATTCCTAAGGGCGGAGTGGTGAAGATTCATGATTCAAAAACTAAGGGATTGTATAAAAATATTTCACATGGTGATATTTCTGCAGGAAATCTTATTGCAATGGCTATGGATAATTCTATAATCAACGTAAAAACTGTTAATGACAGTATTTGGGATGTGATAAAGAGAAATGGAAATTCGCAAAAGAAAACGTATGAAAAGAGGGGAGTATCTTTCCATAAGACCCACGACATTGTGACGCAACCTGTTGACCTTCCTGAAGGTATGAGCTATCTTTCTTATCTCATGTCAATTAAAAATGAGAATCAACATGATGTGATGGGTGATTATATAGGTTTGCGTCGTGAGTATGTTAGCGATGACTATTCTGAATTTTACTTTTCTGTATGGAATGATCTTGATTCTGTGGTATATGTGAATGTGATCGACCAGCATCCGGAAATTGAAGACGACATTCGGTTTTATTTTGATGAGAATCCAATAGCTGAACCCTGTACAATAACGGCGGTAAGGAATTATGAGTTTTATTCTCCAGAGCCGGGTGGATTTATCATCATAGCTTCTGAAAAGAATTTTACGATAGAAGATGTGAAGCGCCTACTTGATAGCGAATATCATCCGAAAGAAAACTATTATTTCTCTATTCTAATCCCGGATAACGCAGCCGAAGAATAAAATATAATGAAGTCTAAACAACTTCACTTAAACTAATCAATATAATGAAACAACGTAACTCCAATTCTTTTGTCGCGAAGAGCACTGCATTGCTATTGCCGCTGCTGATGATCGGTTGTTCAGATGAGTTGCATCAGTTCCGACCGCAGGATGGCGATGATGGACTGCGTCTGGAACTTCAGGCTTCTATCGACCAGCAGAGCGACACCCGTGCGGATGAGTCCGGTTTCGCTGATGGCGACCGATTCGGTCTCTTCGTTGTCAATTACTCGGATGGTAATCCGGAAGCTTTGACACTCTCAGACAATCAAGTCAATAATGTTGCTATGACTTATAATGCTGATGGCAATTCTTGGCAAGCTGCCACCGATATCTATTGGCGAGATAAGGTTTCCCCTGCAGATGTGTTTGGTTATTATCCTTTCAACAATGGTATGGGAGATGTCGAAGCCTATAGCTTTGAGGTAAAAGCAGACCAAAGTTTAACTGGCGCTGACGGCGACATGGGCTCTTATGAGGCTTCAGACTTCCTTTGGGCAAAAACTGCAAAAGCTACACCGGGCAAGAAGGTTGAGCTTACCTTTAGCCACATTATGGCAGGCGTGAAGGTGGTGCTGGAGCAGGGTAGTGGTTTCGACGGCGATGCATGGAGTAAGCTTGCGAAGACCGTCACAGTCGACAACACAGTGCGAAATTCAAATATAGATCTTTCTACTGGAATTGCAACTCCAAGTGGAAGCTTCGACCGCAACATCGTTATGAATCCGGAAGGAGATGCATGGCGAGCCGTTGTCATACCTCAGACCGTTGCTGCCGGGAAGACCGTAATTGGAATCACCATTGATGGCAAACCCTATACCTACAGCCGTTCCGACGGAATGAAATACACTGCCGGAAAGCTCCACACTTTCACAATTAAAATCGATCGCAAAGGCGATAGCGGTGATTATACCCTAACCCTCGTTAACGAAGACATCACCCCCTGGGAAGCCGACAAGTCATCCCATGATTTTGTAGAGAATGCTTATGTGACAGTCTTTTGTCCAGAGCCGGGAAAACTTCGGGATGTGTTGAATGAAAACAAAATTGATTTCAATTCAATTAAAAATCTCAAAATCAATGGCTTTTTGACTACTGAGGATTTCTACCTTATGCGAGACGAATTATTGTCATTAACGGCAATTAATCTTAAGGATGTTAAGATTAAAAATGTACATTATTGGCAATATAATGACAATAGTGGTTCCATAGAGGTGGTTGAAGATGATATAATTCCTACAGAAGCATTTCGAGACAAATCAACGTTGAGAAGAATTATTCTTCCCGATGGAATTAAAAAAATCGGTGAGTCAGCATTTAATGATCTTATGCTGAATTCTACAATTGTTATTCCGGAATCGGTTACACATTTGTTAAGCTCTGCTTTTTCTGGAGTTAGGGAAGGTTCTGCAATTGTGATGCCCCATCATCTTGAGTATATTGGAGGAGATGCATTCTATGAGTGTAAAGCTGATATTGAATTGTTTTTGGCTAATTCGATAAGATATATTGGTAGATCTGCCTTTTGGGGTGCTTCTAATGTACATGGAACTTTGACGGTTCCGAATAGATTGGAATATCTTGGTTGGGGAGCTTTGCCATTGGGCGATAAGGTCGATGGGGAAATTGTGATTCCGCCAACAATTACTGAAATAGCAGACTGGGCTTTCTGTGGGGTAAATATTAAAGGAGGAACAAAGGTTACCCTACATGATGGTATCACTAAGATTGGAGAAAATGCATTTGGTGGTATTTCTTTCGCTCCAGGTTTTACACTTCCAAAAAATTTAAAAGAGATTGGTGCTGGTGCTTTTGATGGTTGTCATTTTGTAGAGGAAATTATTATTCCTAATTCAGTACAGATTATTGGAATAAATGCCTTCAATAGAGCCAATTTAAAAGGATCACTGTCACTTCCTACTTCATTGAATATGATTTCTCCTACACCTCTTTCTGATTGTTTGTATTCAATGGGATCTTTCGCAAATACTGAACTAGAAAATGTTGTTATTGGAGATAATATAGAAATTATTGGAGGAAGAGCTTTTTATGGGAATCAATATCTAAAAAGTCTTGAAATAGGTAAGAATGTTGGTCGAATAGGAATGGAAGCATTTGCATACTGCCCCGGTCTTCAAAGAATTATATGTCTTGCAAAAGAACCACCAAGACTTTATGAAAACGTTTTCATTGGTTTTGACCCACTACATTGTCACCTTGAAGTTCCAGAAGAATCTGTTGATTTATATAAAAACGCTGATGGGTGGAAAGATTTCCAGTTTATTTCCCCTCACCATGAACTATCGGTTGGCATTCATGACCAGACATGTCTTAATATGGGACTTAAGCGTTCAACAATTATATATTCTGAAGGAAATTGGAGAGTGAAGAGTGCGCCATCATGGATCCATATTGTTCCTGATCACGCTGATTATAAGGAAGAAATTACTTTCAGTATTGATCCTCTTGAATTTGGATCCGGTAATAGAGAAGGTAAAGTAATATTTGAACTAGTAGATAAGAATTATACAACAGAATGTGATTTCATTCAATATGATTATGAGGAAAAAGAAGATAGACAGATTATTTTACAGAATGCTTCAGCACAAGGCTCTCCTATCAATCTTTTTATAGTTGGTGATGGTTTTGGTGCAGAGGAGATTATTAATGGAAACTATCTTCAGTGTATGAGAGAAACTATGGAGCAGTTTTTTGCTATAGAACCATATAAATCTTACCGTAATCATTTTAATGTTTCGACTTCTATTGCTATGTCACCCGATAATAACGTAGCAACTTTACAGAATCGAAGGCTTGACCGTCTAAATACTTTTGGAGTAGATATTGATATTCCAGTGGTAATGGAATATACAAAGAAGACATCTGGATTCATTACATCTAATAATATTAAGGACGCTATGATCATTGTGGTGTCAAATATGGCTGCATTTACGGGTATGGCAGTTCCTGACTATGATGGATGTTCTTTAGCTTGTGTTTCCATTTCTAATGACGTATATCCATACGATCAGCGTGCCCTTGTTCAGCATTTTGCAGGTGGACAGGCATTTGCAGGTCTATCTGTTGAGTATACTACTCATAATGAGAGTATTAAAGGGTGTACTTGCCCAATGTGCAATGCCCTTCCTAAGTACTATATAATGAAAGAAAAAGGAATGTTTGAGAATGTAACTCTTTCTGGTAAAATGGGAGATGCACCATGGAGTTCTTTTATTTTTAATCCCAAATATAGTCATATCGTAGATATGTGGGAAGGAGGATACAATCATCTTGGTGTTTGGCGTTCAGAATCGCAAAGTGTAATGAGTACTTATATTGCATATTATAATACAATTTCGCGCTTTGCAATATATAAAGCAATAATGCGTCGTGCAGGAATGAATGCAACCCTTGATGACTTTATTGCTAATGATAAAATTGAGCTTCCTTGATTATGAAAACTAAATATTTATTTTTACTAATGTCTATTGCAGGAATCATTGTCGGTAGTTGTTCTGATGATCGCATGTACACGCCATTGGGGAGCAATGGACTAAATCCTGTCATTTTTAGGGCTACAATTGATCAACTGAATATGACAAGGGCAGATGACTCTGGATTTACAGACGGAGATCGGATTGGGATATACATGGTGGATTTTGAAAATGGTGTTCCTTCTTCACTCAAATCAGAAGGAAACCATGCCGACAATCAGCCATTCTCATTCGATGAAAAATCCGTAAGTTGGGACAGTTCGGTATCGCTTTTTTTCAAAGATAATACTACTCCTGCAGATTTTTACGGATATTATCCCTACATTGGAGACGTGTCTGATGTAAATGCAGTGCCATTTAGCGTGAGACTTAACCAATCAACTGAGGCCTCCTCTACAAATCTATCTGGATATGAAAGTTCTGATCTTCTATGGGCTAATACTTTAAATGTTTCTCCATCATCTACTATAATAAATTTGTCGTTTAATCATATTCTTGCAGGTATTGAGGTGAATTTGATAGAAGGTGACGGGTTTGACAATGGCGAATGGAACAGATTGGAAAAGTCAGTTATGATAGATGGAACTATTCGAGATGGATTGTTTAACATTGCTACGGGTTCTGTAGATGTCAAAGGCTCTCTTGATGGAAAGGCAATCACAGCCCATCCAACAGATAATGGATTCCGTGCTGTGGTTTTGCCTCAAAATGTCAATGCTGCTACAAACTTGATAACTATAAATATAGGTGCTGATTCTTATAATTTTCAGAAAGATGGTGCAATGTCCTATTTATCTGGCAAGCTTCATAAGTTCACATTTGAAGTGTCAAAGAAATTGCCGGATGGTACCTATAATTTTGAATTGATAGGAGAAGCTGTAACAGTTTGGGAAAGTGATCCTGTTAGTCATGATGGCTTATGTAAGGCATATCAAGTAGTGGAAATAAAGAAGGGCCAGAGACTGAAAGAAGTTCTTGGTGCTTTGAATGTTAATCCTAAAGATGTGATTAATCTAAAGATAAAAGGTTCCCTTTGTGCAGATGATTTCTATTATATTCGTGATAATATGAGAAAGATTCAAGCTTTGAATCTTAAAGAAACAAGAATTAAAGGAATGTGGGAGGAAGACGACTATATACCTCAAGCTGCGATGACTAATAGTGTAACTCTTAAACACATTGTCCTTCCAGATGTGCTTGTAGGAATTGGAGAACTGGCTTTTGCCGGGACAATAATAGAAGGTTCTTTGAAAATACCAGAAGGTGTTAAATTTATTGGGGCGCATGCCTTTACAAATTATTGGAATGAAAATGCCGGATATAGCCTCATTCCCGGAGGAGGACAATTGTTGGCAAATAATAATCTCACAGGAACTCTTGAACTCCCTTCGACAGTAGAGTATATAGGTAGAGAAGCATTTCGAGCTTGTGATTTCACTGGGCATCTCATTCTTCCTAATTCATTAAGATATATCGGAAAGAATGCTTTTAGTGGATGCCGAAATTTTACCGGTGAGATTCATTTCCCTGAAAGTCTTACAGAGATCGAAGAGTCTGATTGGAGCAGTCTTGATGATGGTGAAGGTGTTTTTTATGGAATATCCAGAATTGGAGGTGTTTTGGAGTTACCGAAAAATCTTAAAGTTATAAATGGTTTTGGTGGAATAGATGTGTCACAAGTCCTTCTTCCTGATGGTGCTATTGAGATTGGAGCATATGCATTCTCAAATGCTAATTTGAAAGGAGGGATGGTTATCCCCAAAAATGTGATGAATATAGGAAAATATGCCTTTTATTCCTGTAATGCTACATCCTTTTCTTTACCTGAAGGCCTTACTCGAATCAACGAACACTCATTTGAAAATTGCCAAAATCTTAATGATACTTTAATTATTCCGAAAAATGTTGAGGTGATTGATAATAGTGCCTTTAGCAGATGTAAAAACATTCAGGCATTGGTTTTACCAGAGAAGTTGAATTACATTTCGGATTGGGCATTCTATCAGTGTTTCTCATTAGAATATATTCATTGCAAAGCAAAAGAACCTCCGGTTATTACTGAAAATACATTTACCGGAATAGCAAAGGATAATTTTACGATAGAAGTGCCGGAAGAGAGTGTTGAAGCATATCGGAATGCACCTGGATGGAGAGAATTCAAAAGAATTGCCGCCTATAAAAATTTTGTAGCAAGACCATCTAAATACAATGTTCTCAACAAAGGAGGTAAGAAAGAAATCATTCTCAATGCTGATGCTGATTGGGAGATGATAGAATGTCCTACATGGTGTCATATTGATAAGACTATAGGATCAAAAAAAACTTCTTTGACTCTTACCGTCGATGCAATGGCGAAAGGTTCTCCTGTACGTAGTGGTGATATAGTATTTAAATTGAAGGGGGACAGTGAATACAAGACCTCGATCAATGTCGGACAATACGATTATGAATATGATGAAGATAGTTATGTTGAGCTCTATAAAGCTTCTAAAGGAAAAGGAATAGACCTATTTATTGTTGGAGATGGATATGATGCTATTGATATATCTTCAGGCCTATTGATAAAGGATATGAAGCAGACTATGGAATACTTCTTTGATGTTGAACCATATGCTACATATAAGGAGTATTTTAATGTCTATACAGGCATAGCACTTTCGGATGATAGCGGTGTGGAGGAGTTGAATAAGTGGCGAAATACAAAGTTCCATACAGTTATACCGCATACATGCGGTTTGAGAATTTCTGCTGATTGGAACTATGCGCTGAATTATTGTGCTGAAATATGTTCTCCAATTGTTTCAAAGTCAGATCCTAAGGTAGGAGTGATTCTTCTAGCCAACTATGATGGTTATGATGGTGTGACATACTCTGTAGGAGATTCTTTTTGTGCGTTAGTTACAAAGAGCGAATCTAGATACCCTATGGATGCAAGAGGTCTCGTACAGCATGAAGCTGGCGGACATGGTATAGGCTGGCTTGCAGACGAATATATATATCATAATGATTTTATACAAAAATGTGCTTGTCCATGTTGTAATCACGTTGCTGATCTTTTAGAACAGCAGAGCTGGGGTTTTGGTCTTAATGTTTCTCTTAATGGTAAATATAAGGAAGTGCCTTGGACTCATTTGATTTTTAATCCTTCTTATGGAGATATTGTAGATGTCTATGAAGGAGGATATTTCCATGGTAGAGGGGTATATAGGTCCGAATATAATTCTTGTATGAACAATAATGTACCTTATTATTCCTCGTGGAGCAGACAGCTTATTGTTCAGCGAATCATGAAACTTGCCGGCGAGCAATTCTCTTTGGATAGCTTCTATGCCAAAGACAAGCGTAATATGGGTCGCGATTTCACTACAAGCAGGAGCATTGATTATAGTGCAGCTGCACCTATTCATGGAAATCCTCCTGTGTTTATTAAAGACTATAAGTTTGGAAAGAAAGGAGGTAAGAGATGAAATGTCAAAAAATCTATAAATACATCCTATTGTCGTTGTCGGCCATTATAGGTTTTGGGTGTAGTGATAATATCCCATACGAAGAAAGGCAAGACTTTATATTGCCGATTACTCTTTCTGCTTCATACCCTTCAGTAACAAGGGCTTCTGATGCAGGTTTTGAGGACGGTGATCAAATGGGATTGTATGTGCTTGATTATGTTGATGATGTCCCTCAGAACATCAATGATCCGTATGTAAATGCGGCAAATGTTAGATTTGACTTTCGCGCCTCTGACAATAGCTGGAAAGGAGTAAGGGATGTTTATTGGAAAAACGGAAACACTCCTGTTGAAATTATTGGTTACTATCCTTATTCATCAGTGGTAAGTGATCCGGAAGAGATGACATTCAGTGTGAGCCAACATCAGGAGGTAATCGCTTCAGTTTCTTCGATTAGCGGTTATGAAGCCTCTGATCTTTTATGGGGTGTTGCCGAAAAACAGATGCCGAATGCAGGAAAGGTGAACCTTATTCTAAATCATATTCTTGCGGGAGTAAGAATTACTCTTCAGGAAGGATCAGGTTTTGGAGTAGGGGAATGGTCAGATGTAGAAAAAAAAGTTGTTATTCCTTCTACAGTTTTAGGTGGATCTGTAAATCTTAGAGATGGATCAGTAAGGGTAGGTTCATCTTCAACTGAATCTATAGTGCCAATAGAGTACAATGGCGATTATCGAGCTGTTGTGTTTCCTCAGGTTGTGTCTTCGGGAGTTCCGTTAGTGGCAGTATCGGTAGATGGTATTGGCTATAACTTAATCAAACAGGAGTCTATATCATTTGTAGGAGGGAAAATGCATGCCTTTAGAATTACCGTTGACAAGAAATCTAATGGAAGCTATGAGTTTTCTTTATCTGATGAAGCTGTTGTCCAGTGGATGGATGACGCCGAGTTCCGAGATGGTGTTATTCGTTCATATACCACGATAGAGGTGCCGCAACGAGGAACCCTCAAAGATATTATTCTTAAAGAGGGTTATAACTATAAGGAAATATTAAATCTTAAACTGACAGGAGAGATTAATGAGAATGATTTCTTTTTTATGCGTGATGAAATGATCTCACTTAAGTCTCTTAATCTTAAGGATGTAAGAGTATTTGAAAAAAATAGGGAGGATATTATCCCTACTCATGCTATGTATTGCAAAACTTCGCTCACTCGAATAGTTTTCCCAGATAGGTTGAAGATCATTGGTTCGTCAGCATTTCATCGTACCGGTCTTATGGGCGATCTGATTATACCTGAAGGTGTTGAAAAAATTGGCGAGAGTCTTGACTATGAAGGAGACTTTGGAGTGGGTAGTCAATCAAACGGAGCCCAGGGCGCATTTTCTTATTGTCAAAATTTACTCGGCAGCTTAAGTCTTCCCTCAACTCTCACCCACATAGAACATGGAGCTTTTACTTACGACCAGTTTGAAGGCTCTCTGGTTTTACCTAAGAACTTGAGATTTATTGGAGATTATGCTTTCTATTCTAATGATTTTTCTGGCGAACTTAAGATCCCGGAGACGGTTGATTACATAGGTGCAGGATGTTTTGGTGACACGAGTTTTTCTGGTTCACTTGAGATTCCGGAAGGAATTGATGTTATAAAAAAGTTCGCATTCCACAATGCTACTTTTTCTGGATCATTGATACTTCCAGAAGGCATTCTCGAAATACAAAAGTATGCATTTGATGGCTGTTGTTTCAGAGGTGAACTCTTATTGCCTGCTTCTGTTCGTTCAATAGGTGATTATGCATTCAGTAATACGAAAATAAGTAATATTATTTTTCCGAAGAATCTAACAAGTATAGGGAAAGGATGTTTTCAAAATTGTAAATATCTAAATGAACCTATAATTATTCCTGAAAATGTTAATAGATTAAATGAGTATGTTTTTTCCGGATGCATTCTTCTTTCAGAGGTTGAATTACATGAAAATGTCTCTTTTGTAGGAGGAGCTGCTTTTGCTTGGGATAGTAATCTTTCAGAAATTATCGTCAAGAATTCTACTCCTCCTTATATTAGCAATGTTTCTGCATACGATTGGGAGATAGGTCAATTCGAGATGGATCCATTTTATGGAATTCAGCTTGCCAATGTTACATTGAAAATACCTGAAAATGCTTATGACTCGTATTCTCGGGCTGAAGTTTGGAAAAATATAGGACGTCAGGCTTCGTTCAATGGTTTTGGTTGTCGTCCATCAAAAATCTGTGCTCTTAATAGTTCATTGCAGGAAACCATAATAGTGGACTCCAATGGCGAATGGGAGATAACCCATGTCCCTTCTTGGTGTAAGGTATCTGCAAATTCAGGAAGTGGGAAAACTCAAGTTATAGTTTCTATTTTAGAAATGCCAAATGGAAACGGCAACAGAGAAGACTATATTGAATTTAAAATGAACGGTACTGATTATACTGCACGATGCTCCATTAGCCAGATGGACTACAGATACAAGGAAGATGAGTGCATTACTCTTCAAAAGGCTTCAAAAGGGAACGGTATTGATATTCTTTTTGTGGGTGATGGTTTTGATGCAGCTTCAATTGTTAATGATGAGTATCTTGGTTTAGTCAACGAGCAGATGGATGCTTTCTTCGGAATAGAACCTTATTCTTCCTATAGAGACTATTTCAATGTTTATGCTTGTGTTTCGCTTTCACAAGAAGTGGGTGTAAGCACTACCAATACTAGAAAAAATACTCGATTTTCGACCAGATATGATAATGGTACTGGTTGTTCTAATAAAAGCCTCGGATGTGATAATTCGGATTATGTGTTTGATTATGCTGTAGCTCATTCTCCATTGACTCACGAAAAAATGTATCAATCTTTGGTGATTATGGCGCTTAATTCCGATCAATACGGAAGTGTGACTACTCTTACAGACAAAGGCTCAGCCATCGCAATAGTTGGTAAAAGCAGTGATCCTTATCCAATGGATACTCGTGGAATGTTGCAACATGAGGCTTGTGGGCATGCATTCGGAAAACTTGCTGAAGAGAGAATAGTTGAAAATAGATACGTTAAAGAGAAAGAAAAACAGGTAATCAATGAGATGTTTTGGCACGGTTGGTACCAGAATATTTCATTGTCCGGTAAGCTTAATGAAGTGAATTGGGCAGACCTGATTTTTGACCCTCGTTACAGCAATAAGGTTGACGTGTTTGAAGGAGGATATGGAGTTACACGCGGTGTCTTCCGCTCTGAAATAAATTCCTGCATGAACTATGGCATTCCGTATTTCAGTGCTGCTGCCCGTCTTGACATTATGCGTCGAATTCTCGAATACTCTGGTGAAGGCTTCACTATGGAGAAGTTTTATGCTACAGACACTGACAAATGGGGCTCGACTGGAAATACCCGCGTTGCAATGCCTGATGCTTCCAATGCTTATGTGAATTCCGGAATGCATCATCCGGTAAGAATTGTTAAATCGAAAAAATATTGAAAAAAATGAAAACATATTATTCCCTGCTCCTCCTTGGAGCCGTAGCTATCATTTCAAGCTGCAATAATGAAGACGCTCCTAAAGCTACTTCTCCTGACAATAACAATGAAATCTCATTCATCTGTCAGTATGATGATCAGACCCGTGTGACCGACACAAAGTTCGAGACTAATGATGCTATCGGAGTGTATTTGACTGCTAAGGATACTCCGCTCCAAATTGGAGGCAATGAGTTGAACAATGAGAAGTTCAGCTATAGTGGCTCTGCATGGACTGCTGCTCGCAAGGTTTACTGGGATAATGGAGAGCATGATGTATATGCCTACTATCCATATTCCACTAAAATTAACGATACTGAAGACTACACTTTTGTTCTTCCGCTTGACCAGTCAAGTGCTACCGGATATTCCTCTGCCGACTTTGTATGGGCTACTGCCACTGGTGTGAAGGCTTCAGCATCCCCTGTGACTCTGAAGTTCTCCCATCGCATGAGTAAGGCGGTCATCAAGCTTGAGAAGAGCGCAGACTTTGAGGGTGAGATTCCTTCTGATTGCAAGGTGTCGGTGCTCTCTACTGCAACTACTGCTTCCATTGATCTATCTTCCGGTGGAGTATCAAAAGCGGCAGATTCAGCTACTTCTACTATAGTTGCTAAGAAGGTCTCTAATACAGAGTATCATGCTATTGTGGTGCCTCAGAACATCGAGAGCCGTCGTCCGCTCATTGAGGTTGAGACTCAGGGTGTCAGCTATCTGATGGAAGGCAAAATTTCTTTCAAGCAAGGTTATAGCCACACAATAGTTGTGACTCTCTCGAAGAATCCTTCTCAGACTAAGATTGAGATCGGAGGCTCTATAGGTGGCTGGAACTAATCTAAAAAATGCATAATTCATAATTAAATGAAGAAACTGATTTTAAAACTTTCCATATTAGCCTGTGTACTTGGCTTGGCAACTGACGTGTCAGCCAAGTATAGAGGTGACCTTAATGGTGATGATAGAGTCGATCTTGCCGATATGGTCTATCTTGCGAAGGCAATTAAGGCTGGATCTACTGATGTAGCTCTTGATATCAATATCTCCGGCAGTGTCGATGATTATGACCTCCAGAAACTTGCTGATATCATCATTTCAGGTACCCTTACAGAAGAAGGAGGCCTCAATGTCGGCATAGGCGGCTGGGATGATACAGGCGAGGATTATGGCGGTACTGTGAAAGCTCTTGTAGTCACCTCACGTTCTTCTCAAGATATTCAATTGTATCTTCAAGATGCTCGATCGGAAGATGAATATGGAAATAAGTCTATAGAATTTGGATTTAAAGGGGGTACTGACACGCCATGTGCGTTTCTTATTAAAATGGAAATACCTGATTTAGATTTTAATTCAAACAGAATGGTTGTTCTTGATGAGTATGTTTTGTCAAATCACAATTTATTTGGTAGTCCATCGATTGTCTGGACAGAAAAAGATGATTGGCATGGAAATGTATTAGTATTTATAATCTTTTCTTCTGATTTGGTTCCAATGTCTTTATCAGAAGGCAAGCTCGGACGAATTTATTATTCTTGTGCTGAAAATTACCATCAAAGTGCTCGATTTGAAGATTGCCAGGTATTGTTCGATGGTGACTCTGAGGTAGTCACTTTACCATCACATTGGTCTGAATATATTAATTTTTCCAATGTTAAGTTAATAACAGATAGTTTTGAGGATGCTCCTTGCGATATATATACTCCTTCGGGTGTTCTCGTTAGGAAAGGTATTATACCTTCTGATGTGGATAATCTCCCTCCCGGATTATACATAGTCAATCAACGAGGCAAGACCACCAAACTGCTGAAATAATCCTAAAGCGGCTCCCTTCTTCCGGGTGCCGCTTTTTTATATATACAGAGGCGGAAGCCGTAGGGAAGCTGGGTGCAAAAAAGATGAGTGGCATCCATTTTCACAAATGAATGCCACTCAGTGCTTTCCATAATACATTTTACTAACCTAACATCATGAAACTAATTTCTTACTTATATCTCTAAAACAACGGCAATCGCCCGAATGTTCATCGTCGATTGCCGTTTAATAGCTATTTAATATATTTTAATATAATCCTACAATTTGTTAAATTCCTTAACATATGAAGGGTAATGATCAATTACAATCAATGATTGTTAGATTATTTATGAGCAGGCATACTTGCCGACCTAATTTATCATTGATAATTCATCATTTATCATTGAAAGAGGGATCATTCTTAAGCAACCACTGTGCTATCTGCACTGCATTCAGCGCAGCTCCTTTCTTGATCTGGTCGCCAACTACCCAGAATGTCAATCCATTGGGGTTGGCAAGATCTTTTCGCAGACGTCCTACATACACCGGATCATGATCCGCTACGAAAAGTGGCATCGGATATTCCTTATTGGCAGGATTGTCTACGACTACCAAGCCTTCTGCATTCTCGAAAGCCTCACGCACCTTTGAGATTTCAAGTGGAGTTTCTGTCTCAACCCAAATTGCCTCACTATGGGCACGAAGAACGGGAACTCTCACGCAAGTTGCACTCACGGCAATGTCGTCGCTGTGCATTATCTTACGGGTCTCGTTATACATCTTCATCTCTTCCTTAGTATAGTCATTGTCAAGGAATACATCTACGTGAGGAATAAGGTTGAATGCAAGCTGATAGGCAAATTTCTCCACGGTCGGTTTCTTCCCTTCTGCAAGTTCCTTATATTGATTCTCAAGTTCTGCCATAGCTGTAGCTCCGGCGCCGCTTGCTGCCTGATACGTGGCAACGTGCACTTTCTTGATCTTTGAAAGATCGTTGATGGGCTTAAGAGCCACTACCATCTGGATTGTGGTGCAGTTTGGATTTCCAATCACATTGCGCGGACGATCAAGTGCATCAGCACCATTTACCTCGGGCACTACCAACGGCACATCCTTATCCATGCGGAATGCCGATGAATTGTCGATCATCAATGTGCCATGGCGTGTGATAACCTTTTCATACTCTTTTGAAGTGCCGGCTCCTGCTGAGGTGAATGCAATGTCGACACCGCTGAAATCAGACTCGGGAGTCAATTCTTCAATTATATATTTCTTCCCACGAAATTCCATCTCGCTTCCAGCACTTCTTTTCGAGCCAAAAAGACGAAGATTGTCTACAGGAAAGTTCTGTTCGTCAAGCACGCGAAGGAACTCATGTCCCACAGCGCCGCTTGCTCCAACTATCGCTATATTCATTTCTTTTATCGGTTTTTTTCTTAAGATTGAAGACTATAGACTGAAGACTCTCACTGCTTTCCGCTTGTGGCAACAGTTTTATTAATTTTCTTCACAAGACCCTGAAGCACATTGCCTGGACCAAGCTCTATAAACTCATCAGCTCCGTCAGCAATCATTGCCTCTACGTCTTGAGTCCAGCGTACGGCGCCTGTAAGCTGCTTGATGAGGTTTGCCTTGATTTCTTCAGGATCTGTGTGAGGCTTTCCATCTACATTCTGGTAAACCGGGCATTTCGGAGTTTCGAATTTAGCTGCTTCGATTGCCTCCGTAAGCTCTTCCTGAGCCGGCTGCATGAGTGGGGAGTGGAAGGCTCCGCCAACTTTGAGCTTAAGTGCACGCTTAGCCCCGGCTGCGAGAAGCTGCTCGCAAGCTTTGTCGATTCCCTCGATTGAGCCTGATATCACTACCTGTCCAGGACAATTATAATTAGCAGGGACTACTACCTCTTCTATGCCGTCGCATATCTCCTCAATTTTAGCATCCGGAAGTGCAAGAACGGCTGCCATTGTAGATGGCTGCTTTTCACAAGCTTTCTGCATCGCATGTGCACGCTTGCTTACAAGTTTGAGTCCCTCTTCAAAGCTAAGTGCGCCGGAAGCAACAAGCGCAGAAAACTCGCCAAGGCTATGACCGGCTACCATATCAGGCTGGAACTCTTCGCCAAGACTCTTGGCAAGAGCTACGCTATGGAGGAAGATGGCAGGCTGGGTCACCTTTGTCTGACGTAGATCTTCTTCTGTGCCCTCAAACATGAGGTCGGTGATGCGGAATCCAAGAATCTCATTAGCTTTTTCAAACATTTCGCGGATCTCTGCATTGTTCTCATAGAGGTCCTTGCCCATGCCCACAAACTGGGCACCCTGGCCGGGGAATACATATGCTTTCATGTACTTTTTTCTTAAGTTTTTCCTTAAATTTATTTACCTAAAAATTACTCATAAACGCATAAAGCGCTTTCAGACTGCAAAATTAGTAAAAATAATTGATAATTACGATACTTTGAAACTGTAATTTTCATTCCGTCTCAAAAATTGCCATATTTTTGTGAGCTTGTGCCCTTGTGCCCTCTGTGTGCGCCTTATTTCGATGGCTGATGAATATTTACAAATAAAAAATAATATTAAAAATTTGTTAATTAAAATTTATTTTATTAATTTTGTTGCCAAATAAAGTTTCATAACCTTTAAACTCGTGATAATTACTTTTATTTCAAACAACTAAACAGATTTTTGTATGAAAAAAATCTTTACATTGATTTGCGGAATGCTATTGATGTCTATGTTTGCCGCTCAAGCACAGACAGTGCCTGCATTCCCTAAATCATTAGATGTGTCGCTTAGCGATGAAAGCAAGGATGTTACTCTCGACATTGAGGATTACGACGGTGTCTTCTTGATCAATGTATCAGGTAAGAGTGTAAAGAGCTCTATAACCGTTACTGTTGAAGTCCCTGAAGGATGGGACGGCTTCGTCTCAATGAGCGATGAGGATTTCAACCCATGGGGTACAGAACCATTATCTACAAGAGCGGAAGAAGATAATGAAGTTGAGTTGATTCCAATTGAATACGTGCTTGAAGAAGGCTGGCAGAAAAGAAATGCTTTGACTTTCACTGTTGATGGAGAATTGCATTCCGGTCAGTTTATGCTTTACACAGGTGATATGGTTTGTGTAGATCATCAGATTAACGTAGAATTTGAAGTTAACTTTGATGAAGCAGCAGCTGCAGCTTTGTTTGAAGCTAATCAGAAAGCATGTGATGCGGTTGTTGCAGAAATAGAAGCTCTCCAGAAAAAGTATGAGGTTGCTCTTAAAGAGGCAAAGGATAAGTATCCTTCTTATAACTTCGAGGAATGGGAATACATGATTGGTCAGAATCTTGAAGAGGCAAAAGCAGCAGCTAAGATTGCTCTTGAAAATGCCAACGAGGATGCAGAGGTATACACTTTCGCATTCGATTCTGAGTATTATGAGGGTATGATCGCAGAGATGGGCAAAGCTCCTATTACAGAAGCTAACTATCAAGCTTACGACAAGGCGATGCTTCAGATAAATGATCTTCGTGCTGAATATCTAAGCAGACTCTATGATTTGAAAGATAGATATCCAAGCTTTGAATTTAATGAATATGAATATCAGATTATAGATTTCTTGGAATATGCAAGAAAAGTAGCTGATGATGAGTTAGATAAAGCTAATACATTAGGTGAGAATTTCAATTTCGAAATCACTTATTTCATCGATAGACTCGAAAAGATCATGATGGTTCTTAACGATTCTTTGATGGAAGCAAACCAGGTTGCTTACGATAAGGTAAGAAAACAGTTAGATGTTCTCGAAAAGGAATATATCACTTCTTTGAAGGAATTGCAGGCTAAGTATCCTTCTTATGACTTCTCAGAATGGGAAGAAATCATTGGCAAGTCTCTTGATGAGGCAATGACAGGCTCTAAGCAGGCTCTTGAGGCAGCTAATGAAGATAACGTTGAGTTTAATTTCGCATTTGATGGTGAGACAATCGAGGCAATGATTGCCGAGATGAACGCTAAAGTTCCTTTGACAGTTGATAATCAGGCTGCCTACGACAAGGTGATCGCACAGCTTGATGCAGCACAGGCAAAATATGAGGCAGAACTCGAGGCATTGAAGGCAGAGTGTCCTTACTATGACTTCTCAGAGTGGAACGAGATAATCGGTGGCATGCTTGATCAGACAAGAACCGGCGCTAAGCAGGCTCTCGACGCAGCAAACGAGGATGGTGAAGAGTTCTTCTATCCGTTCGACGACGAGGAATTCGAGGCAATGCTTGCCGAGATGAAGAAGGATGCAGAGAACGCTCCCGCATTCCCTGAAAAGCTTGATGTGACTCTCAGCGACGAAGAGGGCGTGAAGGTAAGCCAGGGCGTAGAGCAGGGTGTATACACAATCTCTGTAAGCGGCCAGAGCGAGCAGAAGGAACTCACAGTCACAGTGGCTGTGCCCGAAGGCTGGGACGGCTTCATCGGCATGAGCGACGTTGATGCCAACGATCAGGCAGCTCCTGCAAAGGTTGCTCCAGTAGAATGGGTATCAGTTGAGGAAATGGAAGCATACGGCATGAAGAAAGGCAACACCATGACATTCCCTGTTGACGGTGCTGAGCACAGCGGCCAGTACTACCTCTACAAGGGTAACGTTCTTGACCTTGCCAACCAGATCGCAATCGAGTTCAACGTTGAGAGCCCGCTCACAGCAGCCAACAAGGCAGCATATGACGAGGTAATTGCCAAGATCGACGGCCTCCAGAAGGAATATGACGAGGCACTCGCAGCATTGACAGAGAAATATCCTGACTACGACTTCTCAGAATGGAAGGAGATCATCGGCAATGCACTTGAAGAGGCAAAGACAGGCGCCAACCAGGCTCTTAAGGCAGCCAACGAAGACGGTGTTGAGTTCAACTTCGCATTCGACGGTGAGGACATCAAGGGCATGATCGCCGAGATGGATGCAAGCGCTGCATTGGCAGGTGCAAATCAGGCAGCTTACGATGCAGTGATCGCGAAGATTGACGAGCTCCAGAAGGAATATGAGGAGGCACTCGCAGCAGTTACAGCTAAATATCCTGACACTGACTTCTCAGAATGGGAGGAGATCATCACTAAGGCTCTTGATGAGGCAAAATCAGGCGCAGCACAGGCTCTCGCATCAGCCAACGAAGACGGCGTTGAGTTCAACTTCGCATTCGACGGCGAGGACATCAAGGGCATGATTGCCGAGATGTATGCAAGCGCTGCATTGACAGAGGCAAACCAGGCAGCCTACGACGCAGTCATCGCCAAGATCGACGAGCTCCAGAAGGAATATGACGAGGCAGTTGCCGAGATCAAGGAGAACAATCCTGACTTCGACTTCACAGAGTGGGATGAAATGATCGCCAAGGCTCTCGAAGAGACCACGACAGGCGCTGAGCAGGCACTCAAGGCCGCTAACGAAGATGGCGAAGAGTTCAACTTCGCATTCGACGGTGAGGATATCGAGAATATCATCGAGGAGATGAAGAAATCTGCAACCGGCAGCGGCGTATCAGGCGTTGCTATCGATGAAAATGCAAGCTACTACGATCTCAACGGTCACAAGATCAATCGTCCTCAGGCTGGCATGTATATCAAGGTTGTTGATGGCAAGTCTTCAAAGGTTGTCATTAAATAATCTTAGATTATCATAAATGTTAATCCCCCAAATCAAATTTGATTTGGGGGATTTTTTGTCAAATATCCGAACTTGTCTTAACTCTTAACTTGGTTAGTCTGAAGCGTTTTTTGTCCCTAATAAAAAAACTTTTTCAGTGGCTCGTGTTAGCGCCGTGTATAGCCATCGGTAGAAATCTGTTCCCATTGCTTCTGCAGGTATGCCACCCATATCAATATATACGTGTTTCCATTGTCCACCTTGTGCCTTATGGCAAGTGACGCAATATGCATACTTGGCTTGCAAAGCATTGTAATAAGGATTTTCCATGGCAGCCATAATTTTTTCTGTAGGTCCGTTTCCTTCTTCTTCATTTATGACATTTTGAAAAAAATGTTCCATTTCCTGCCTCGGTATGGCTGGACCTTCTGCCATAAGCGAACGCAACATTATCTTGGCACTCATCTCTTGGCTGTCTGAAAGTGCCAATTCTGTATCCACAAACCATCTTCCATACATCTTTTCCGGTCTTCCAACCCATTTGACTGTTACCGTCTCTCCATTAGCCAAGAATGTCTTCATTTTGTTTTGTCTACCCCAATAATAGTCATTCTTCGCGATGACGAGTCTGTCTCCCTGTTGCAAAGGTTCTTCAGCATACATCACCATATTCCGTATAGCCTGATTGAAGCGGTTTGCTCTTCCGTTGCTTCGTGTCACTATCAAAGTCTCTTCCGGACCGACGGTGCTCCATGAGCTGCTGAGTTCATCAGCCAAGTCCATACTGCTGACAGCCATGATGTCGGGAAATCCATCTATCTTCAATGGCAGTTGCCCTTCTTCAATCTCGCAGGCTTCCCCCTTTTGCATGCGATCGAGAATCTGACGCACTATTGTAGCATTGTATAGGATTCCACTCTCAGCAGCTTGACGAACGGGCACATCAAGTGTTGACGAAAACGGAGCAAGTCCCAATTGCTTGAGCCTTTCAAGATTCATCGCAGGAGAGTCATTTTGCCCTACCGGTGGCAGCTGTGCAGTGTCGCCAACAAGTATCATCTTGCATCCTTGCCCTGAATATACATATCTAATGAGATCTTTAAGCAAACTTCCACGATTACTGTCGGTAATCAACGATGCTTCGTCAATTATAAAGACAGTGTTTTGATCGCGGTTGGCACTTAATTTTACTGTCATTCCATTGCTTATGGTCTCCATATGGTAGATTCTCCGGTGGATTGTAGAAGCCGGCTTTTGCGACATGTCGCCTGCAACTTTTGCTGCCCTTCCGGTAGGAGCTAACACCACGCACTTAATCTTGCAATGGGAGAGAGCTTTTATGAGCGCGGCAATGACACTTGTCTTTCCTGTGCCGGCATAGCCATTGAGGACGAATACATCTCGCCACATTCCCGACGTTATGTATTCCGACATCTTATATATAGCTAATGCCTGCCCTTCAAGAGGGTTGAATGGCAAGGCTCTTATTGCCATTTCAGCGAGCTGACGCCCTGTCAGCAAAATAGATTTCCCTTCCATACCTTTAAAACACTCTCTATTTTATTTTTATTGTGAAAATTTAACCCATTTTCTTTCTCAATATCAAAAAAAATCATTACCTTTGCCGATTGAAAAGGACATCCATTGGGAGTGTCCTATCAAAAGTATAAATATAACCCTTATATAATTAATTTTTTTCATAAAGATATGAAAATAGCAGACATCAAAGGTCGTGAGATTCTTGACTC
>CAZGGB010000008.1:0-60530 GCA_964525115.1 uncultured Sangeribacter sp.
AGAGTAGGTAATCGCCGCCTTAGAAGCCAGGATCGAAAGATTCTGGCTTTTTTATAACTAGTCCAATTAGTCTTATTGGTCCAATTAGTCTTATTGGTCTAATTAGTCTTATTGGTCTAATTAGTCTTATTGGTCCAATTGGGCTAATTAGTCTAATTGGGGTAGCTGGTCTGATAGGGCTTATAGATCTTATTTATTTTTAAAATTTCGGCCGCTTTCGATGAGATTCCGAAAGCGGCCGTTTAGGTATAGTAATATGTATTAAGTGTCAGAATGAGAATTGTGCCATTAGACCAAGACGATCTGCTCTTCCGGTTTTACCACTCCAGTTCTTACGAGTACCTGTATCAAATTCAAGCCCTGCTTGTATGCGCGGGGTAAGGTTCCAGAATACATTTGCGGTAAATATGTTGCCGTAGCGATATTCTGATGCCTCTCTTGGCTTTTTTGGAAAATATCGACTGTCGGAATAAGAAACTGATGCGAAGAGATTAGGAAGGAAATTATATTGAACTCCTACGCAATATCCCAATGAGAAAGGTGCGTACATATGGATGTCATTATTGATTTCGGGCACGAGATCGTAGTTGCCTGCCTGGAGGTCGGCTGTGGTGCTTTCGTGTCCTTCTCCGCAGTTGAATGTCCCGTAAAGTGTCATTTGAGAGATGGGATGTACAATTGTAGAAAGTTGCATTCCCCAGCCGAATTTACGATGACGTTCATGACTCAATACATCCTCATAAGGCAACGAGCGTGCAATTCCGGCAAGTCTGACATGTTCGCTTTTTCCCCATGCGTATTGCAGGAATGCGGCGACATCGGGTATTGTTTGGCTTGCTTTGCCAATTTTCCCTGCAACTGTAGATACAGCTGCATTTTTGGGGAGTTCGACTGAAGCGGCTATTGTCCAACGTTTTTTATAGGTGTTCATCCACCTTAAAAGAACTGAAGTTGGAGATATTTTGTTGGCAGGACCGTTAGCATCAACTGTAGGAGGCAGGGCAGCCGGATCAGAGAATGTTGAAGAAGCGTAGCCAAGTGTCACATTATTGAGTTGTGCATATGCTTTCTTGAGGTGGAAGTCAGTACCGCCATATCCATTGAAATTACCCTCTATGTATAACTGATAGTTGCCAAAAGTCTTATTTTTTCCAATGACACGGAAGAATAGAGTTGATCCGGCAGGGGTCGCTCCCAACTTGCTATTGTTGGCAGGGTCTTTAACCATTGGAATAAGGTAAGGCGTAAAGCTATTGGCAGGAATTGCTCCGTCGATATCATACCACCCTCTGATTCTTACGCATCCTCCTATACCCATCGCAAGGTCGGCATCGCGACTCATGAAAAGGAAATAGGGGGCAGCAGGATCGGAAAAACTCTGGAATTGGTCGTAAAAGAAATTTTCTATGAGATCTCGAATTGAATCCTGATGCTGGGTGGCATTGGCGTTTTCCGGACGTCCATCAATGTATATGATCTTATGGTCGCTGAGCAGAGCTTCCTTTTGAGCATCCACTAAAGAGTTTGCCCGGAGCATATTTTCTGAAGATGAAACTGAGGATTCTTCCGGGATGGATTGCCTGACAGTATCCTTCACTGCTGTCACTTGTTTGGTTTTACGCTGGGGGGCACTAAACGACAATGATTTGTGATGATCCTGAGCATAGGAACATGGAATTGCTGACAAAGCCATAATGGCGGCTAAAATGGATGCATTCTTCATAGTTGGAATCTTTAATTATGATATACTAACCTTAAAAGCCGTTAAAAAGTTCAAAATTTTTAAAAGAATTTTTTAAATAGATATTGTATGCGTTAGTAAAAATCGTTATTTTTGTAAATTAAAAGTAGAGAATAAAAAAAAGCCTGAATATGGGAATAATTGTGAGGAAATATCTAATGTTTTCTTTGATTATTTTGGGAGCATCCTTATCAATGTCTGCGAAGGGATTGAAGGGGAAATTGAATATAGTCGGTGACGGGTTTGCAGCCACATCTGTCAATACAGCTGTGTTTCGCGGAAGTTCACTTGCCACTCATGGGGATACTCAGTATATCTCTTACTATGATCCTGAGGGGTATGTAGTCATCGGCAAGCGGAAGCTTGGCTCTGATGAATGGATGCTGCATAAGACCCAATATAAAGGCAATGTCAAGGATGCCCACAATGTAATTAGTATAGGAATAGATGGAGATGGATATATACATGCATCTTTTGATCATCATGGGCATCCATTACGCTATGCAAGGTCGGTTGCTCCCGGAAGCCTTCAACTTGGAGAAATGATGCCGATGACTGCAAAGGATGAGCAAGACGTCACCTACCCGGAATTCTATACAATGCCTGATGGCAACATGATATTTGCCTATCGTTCCGGAGCTTCAGGAAGAGGGAATCTTGTGTTGAATCATTATGATACTAAATCGAAAGAATGGAGCAGGCTTCAAGACATACTGATTGATGGGGAAGGGGAGCGAAACGCATATTGGCAAATGTATGCCGACCCAAAGGGAAATCTTCACCTTTCGTGGGTGTGGCGCGAGACGTGGCTTGTGGAGACCAACCACGATCTTTGCTATGCCCGATCTGAGGATGGGGGCAAGACATGGAAACGCAGTGATGGAACTCTCTATCAGCTGCCTATCACTGAAGCTACAGCTGAGAAAGCATGGACAATTCCTCAGAATTCAGAACTCATCAACCAGACCAGCATGACTGCCGACAGTAAAGGGCATCCATTCATCGCCACTTACTGGAGAGATCAAGAGAGCCGAGTGCCACAATACCGCCTTGTCTGGCATGACGGTGAAAAATGGAACATGAGCACTGTGGGAACCCGAACAGAACCTTTTTCTCTGTCGGGAGGAGGCACAAAGATGATACCGATAGCAAGGCCCCGAATTGTATCTGACGGCAAAAAGGCATGCTACGTATTTCGCGACCAAGAGAGAGGAAGCAAGGTAAGTGTGGCATATACTCCAAATCTTGGTAAAAAAGATTGGACAGTAGCCGACCTTACGGATTTCAGTGTTGATGCTTGGGAGCCTTCTCACGATATGAATCTCTGGAACAACGACAGAAAGCTAAACGTATTTGTGCAGGCTTCTCATCAAGGAGATGGGGAGAAGGTAGCAGAGACGGGTGCAAGTTCAGAACCTGTCTACGTGCTTGAGGTAGATTTCTAAATAATACACCATATGGACAGCAGACCACTCATATCGGTGATCACGATCACCTACAACGCATCAGCGACTCTCCCTCTTACAATGGAGTCAGTCGCTGAGCAGACTTTTACTGACTTTGAACATATCATCGTAGACGGAGCATCCACTGACGATACCATAATAATCGGGCGAAAGAAAGGCACAAAGTCGCTCAGGATAATAAGTGAGCATGATAACGGACTTTATGATGCTATGAATAAGGGGATAAAACTTGCCCGTGGTCGCTATCTCATATTCCTAAATTCAGGCGATAAATTTCATGCCCCGGATACACTGCAGGCATATGCGGATGCAATAGAGAGTAAAGACCCTGACATTATTTATGGAGATACTGATATAGTCGACATCGAAGGGAAGCGTATCGGCCCACGTCATCTTTCAGCACCTGATATACTGACTTTTGATAGTTTTAGCAAGGGTATGCTCATTTGTCATCAGGCATTTATGGTGAAAAGGGATATTGCGCCTCTTTATGATACGGATTTTAGGTTTTCAGCAGACTATGACTGGTGTATCCGCTGCATAAAGGCATCACGGGCTGGAGACAGGTTTAATCTCAGAAGAGTGACAATCGACTATCTGGCAGATGGAATGACCGATCACAATAAGAGAGCATCCCTTCTGGAGAGATTCAAGATAATGTCAGTGCATTATGGAGCCATGAAGGCTATCGGCGCTCATTTGAGTTTTATTCCGAGAGCAATTAAGAGGGGGAAACTTTGAAGCATTTTTGAATTTGGATTTAGGATTAAGAATTAGAATATAGAATAATAAATCAGATCTGTCAGACTTGTCTGGCAGGTCGGACGCATCTGAAACAAAATAATTAAAAATGGGAAAATTTAAAGTAATGGCAGCTTCTTTGGTGATGGCTGCCGCGACAATGACAGCAATGGCAGAAAGCAATCCTTTCTTGGAGCCTTATACAGCTAAGTATGAGATACCTCCATTTGAACAGATCAAGACATCTGATTTTATCCCGGCTATCAAGGCAGGTATCGAGCAGCAGGAGCAGAATCTGGCAAATATCCTGCGCAACCGTGCGACTCCGGATTTTGACAACACAATTGTGCCACTTGAAAACTTATCACCGATTCTTGAGCGCGTGACAAGTGTCTTTTATCATTATGATAGTTGCATGAAGACACCGGAATTCGCAGAAATGTCGGAAGAAGCTATCCCTCTTCTCAATGATGCGCAAAACAAGGTGATGCTCAATCAGCAGCTTTTCGACCGCATCAAATCTATCTATGACATGCGCGACAAAATGGGTCTTACTCCTGTGCAGAAGCGTCTCGTAGAGAAATACTATAGGCAGTTTGCCGAGCAAGGAGCTGCACTTTCTCCCGAAAAGAAGGAGCAACTTGTGAAAATCAATGATGAGCTTTCGAAACTTTTCATTCAGTTTAACAAGAATCTTCTAAACGCTACGAATGAATTTTTCGTGACAGTTTATGATAAAGCTGACCTTTCCGGACTTCCTGATAATGTAGTGGCTGCTGCTGCAGAGGAGGCTACAGCACGTGGACTTGATGGACTTTGGGTTTTCACGCTGCGTGCGCCCAGCCGTCTTCCGGTGCTTGAATCAGCTGACAACCGTGGCCTTAGAGAGGCTATCTACAAAGGCTACACGAGTCTTGCAAGTTATGGCGCAAACAGCAATTATCCGGTGATTGAGAAGATCGTGAAGCTGCGTGCTGAAAAGGCAAAGCTTATGGGCTTTGATAACTTTGCCCAAATGCAGACAGCTAAGGTTATGGCAAAGACTCCGGAAGCTGCAGAGAGTCTGCTGCTACAGGTGTTTGAGCCGGCTGTGAAGCGTTCGCAAGAGGAAGTGGCAGATATGCAGGCATATGTAGACGCAAATGGCGGTGGATTCAAGATTGCCCCTTGGGATTATTATTACTATGCAGGCAAGGTCAAGGAGCAGAAGTTTGGTTTGAGCGATGCTGATATCCAGCCCTATTTCTCACTTGAGAATGTTAAAAATGGTCTATTCTATTGCGCAGAAAAGCTTTACGGCATTAAGCTTGTAGAGATGCCAGATGCTCCGAAGTATATGGATGAAGTGACAGTATATGACGTGCAGGATGCAAAGACCGGAGAGCATATCTCAGTATTTATGACCGACTTTTTCCCACGCAATTCGAAAGTGCAGGGAGCATGGATGGAGCAGATGCAACCGGCAGGTATGTATGAGGATGGAGTCATGAAGCGTCCGATCGTCTATAATGTCTGCAACTTCTCTCGTCCCGCTGGGGATGTTCCTGCCCTTCTGACTCTTGATGAGGTGGAGACTATGTTCCACGAGTTTGGTCATGGTCTTCAGGGAATGCTTGGACAGTCTAAGTATAAGACACTTGCCGGCACAAACGTAGACCGCGACTGTGTGGAACTTCCTTCTCAGCTTAACGAGCATTGGGCTACATCTCCAGAAGTGCTCCGCTATTATGCAAAGCATTATAAGACCGGGGAGCCGATGAGCGAAGAGATGATTCAAAAGATACAGGATGCCGCTAAGTTTAATCAAGGTTTTATCACTACCGAACTTGCGGGAGCTGCTCTTCTTGATTTGGCTTGGGGCAAGACTGACGGGGAAAACGTAGACGTTCCCGGTTTTGAAGCTGCTTATGCTGAAAAGATCGGATTGCCAGAGGAAATCACCTACCGCTATCGTTCACCATATTTCAAGCATATTTTTGGAGATGACGGATATGCTTCAGGATATTACACTTATCTTTGGGCTCAGGTGCTTGAGGCGGATGCGTGGGAGCTCTTTCAGCAGAAGGGTATCTTCGACAAGAAGACAGCAGAAATCTATAAGAAGAATATTCTCGAGAGTGGCGACGACAAGGATGCTACTGAACTTTTCAGGGACTTCCGCGGCCATGCTCCAGATGCAAAGGCCCTTCTCAGGCTACGTGGCTTTGAGGATGCTCCGCAGAAATCAAAAGACATAAAAGTGTATAAGGACAAGCACTGAAGTAGTTTAGACGAAGTCTAAATTAGGGTGTGATGTGTCAATAATTTGGCGGAATGTTTGGTGGATTGTAGAATTAGGTTTAAATTTGCATTAAATAATCAACCTGATAACGATTATAGAAACAATAAACCTTTAAAAGAACTACAATTATGGCTTATGTAATTGGCGACAACTGCGTCGCATGTGGCACTTGCCAGAGCGTTTGCCCTACTGACTCAATCACAGAGGGCGATATCTACCACATCAATCCGGACACTTGCATCGATTGCGGAAGCTGCGCACAGGTTTGCCCGAGCGACGCTATCTCTGAAGGCTAATCCAGTCCTGAACGAGCAAAAGCATCGAAGGCTCCTTTCCCAAAGGAAAGAGAGCCTTCTCTTTTTAAAATCATAAAACTATGCAGATAAAGACTCCTACAGAGACGCTTGGAGCTTCCATAAAGGGAGCATGCGCTAAGGTTGAGAATACGATTAAGAATCCAGGACGCTTGTTTGTGGCTGCTATGGCTGCCGGGGCATTTATTGCAATAGGAGGGATTCTTTCTCTTATTGTTGGATTTGGATTTCCGGATATTACTTCAAGCAATCCTGCACTGTGTAAGTTGCTTTCCGGCATTATGTTTCCGATTGGTCTTATCCTTGTGGTAGTGTTAGGAGCTGAACTTTTCACCGGAAACAATGCAATGCTGATACCTGCTTATATGGATAAGCATTATGGTTTCGGTGCAGTGCTTGCCAATTGGGGAGTGGTATACGTTGGCAATTTTGTAGGGGCAGTGGGATTCACTTATTTTCTTGTATATCTGGCTGGTCTGACTTATACCGATCCATGGCATTCTGCCATAATTAATATTGGGATTGCCAAGACTTCAATGCCGTGGGGTGTAGTGCTTTTGAAAGGGATAGGAGCCAACTGGTTTGTTTGTCTCGGAGTTTGGCTTGCACTTGCGGGGCATAATCTATTGGAGAAGGCTTTTGGGTGCTGGTTGCCAGTGATGGCATTTGTGGTGTTGGGATATGAGCATTGCATAGCCAATATGTTCTATCTTCCGCTTGCCATGCTGGAAGGAGCACCGATTGGGATAGGAGAGAGTCTTTGGCGTAATCTTCTTCCGGCTACCATTGGTAATATAATAGGAGGTGCACTCTTCGTAGGTTGCCTTCACTGGTATCTTCATCGGAATCGAAAATGAATCTTACAAATTAAGAGAGGGTGTGTCAAAATTGAACTGCACTCCAAAAGTTAGACACAAAACTTTTGAGGTGCAGTTCACTAAAAGAAAAATTCAAATATTGGATATTTTTATTTTAGGTGGCAGTGCATCAGGTTGCCGTTGGAGTCGCGGAGGTGCATTCCGTTGCCTTCGCAGTAGCGCCAGAAGGAGCAGTCGGCGCATTCGCCGGTCTTCATCCATTTTCTGTCGCGGTAGAGCTGGTATTTGTTTTGCCAGACTTCCCATAAGTCATCCTTATAGATATTACCTTGACGGTAGTCGGCGCGGATGCTTGGGCATGAGCCTATCCCGCCGTCAAGAAGTACCGATGCCACTGACACTCCTGCTTGGCAGCTGAAGAAATTGTCTCTGGCTATCCCTTCATAGTTTCCAAGAAAACCCTCACAACAGAAAGATGCCTTGATCCTGCCTTCCTTCCGAGTGTCCTTGATAAACTCCATTAGGGTCTTCATATCATCTTTTTCCATCTTGAACTCCTCATAGTCGGCAGCGCGACCCGAAGGAAAAATAGTGAATAGTCGCCATGCCTTGACTCCGCATGAGATCAGATGTTCCTTTATCTCAGATAGACGATGAAGAGTGCGTTGGTTGACGCATGTCACCACATCGAAATTGATATCCGGGGAAGCTGCTGCCATACGTATAGCAGCTGTAGCACGATCAAAGGATGCAGGATGGCAACGCATCCAGTTGTGATCTTCTTTCAGTCCGTCGAGGCTTATCGTCATGGCGTGCAGTCCGGCTTGGCGGAGACTTTGGAATCGTTCGGGTGTTAGAGCAAGCCCATTTGAGACGAATCCCCATGGGTATCCTCTGTCATAGAGTTGACGTCCTACATATTCAAGGTCTTTTCTCAGAAGAGGTTCTCCTCCGGTGATGACTATGTTTACATAGTTTGGGTTGATATGTGGATTCAGACTGTCAATTACCTTCAGGAAATCCTCAGCCGGCATATCAGGAATCACAGATGAACTCTTGCAGTCACTTCCACAGTGGCGGCACGAAAGATTGCAGCGCCAGGTGCATTCCCAGAAAAGCTGACGCAAGGGATGCTCTCGGCATTTATCATGTTTGATCTTTCGGAAAAGCTCAAGGCCGATACGCTGGCGTAGAGAAAGACTTTTCATCTATGTGAGTTTATTGAGGGGTTTGGTTTTTATCTTTTAAAATAAAATTTACTGTCGATTCAGCATGACCCTTATACCATTCTCCATCAGCTCCTTTATATTTCATGTCTACAATGACGGAGTCTGGTTGGAGATCGGATTGATACGGAATGCACACAATCTTTAATTTTGTTGCCCATTCACTTCCCTTTAGATTATACGTACCTTGAGGCTGTGTACGAGAGCTATCTATAGAAAAGACCCCTGAAGGCATATCCAGAAAGGTGACACGCATTTCAGCATCGGAGACAGGCGTGCCATTATCATCTGTGACAGACCCTTTAATATCAAACGAACCAAATGGCATGCCATACATAACCTCGTTGTCAGTACAGCTACTGAAGCCCAAGATAGATAGCAGTGTAGAGCAGATGCTCGCAAAGAAAGTTGAAACGTGTTTGCTAATAAATTTCATATTAATAGTTTTAGTTGATTCTATAATATAGAACGGTATTAATGTAAATACTGCATAAGCATATGAAAAAAACTTTTTTTTTTACCAATTGAAGCGGAAACCAATAGGGATTGATATGCTCCAGGGTTCATCGTCAGTCCATATATTAGGAATTGTGCATTCCTGGGGGTAGTGATAGCGAAGGGAGGGTTCTAAGAACAGGTCGACGCGTTTAGAAAGACGGAAAGCTACCCCGACATTCCCTCCTATCGACCAGACAGCCTTTGAACTGAATGTTCCGCTCTGGATGTTAGAATTCGGAGCCATCTGAGCATAGGAATATACAGGAATTGCCACTCTTCCTCCAAACCCGAAATATAGTTTCATTCGAGGCGAAGTGTAGGCATAAAGATTCACTTTAAGTGGAATCTCAAGATAGTGCCAATGGCATGTAGTTGGCTCTTTATATCGTTCGAAATCTGTGTGAAGATATGAGTATCCTATGCCTGACTCGAGCCCAAGCCATGATGAGAAATGCTTCTCGGCAGTAAGCGCGAACGAGATTGGCAGATGGTGTCGGCGTGGAGCTGTAGCGAGTGAACTTTCTATGTCATTATCGAGTCGAGGCATTTTTGCTTGAGGCGTAACGTCTTCGTCATCAGGGTTCGGAGGCGTCACTGGAGTGTCTGGTGGTGGGCTTTGGCAAACATCATTGTCAGATAAGCTATTGAAATTCATCATTCCGGGATCGAATGAGATTCCGGCCGACCATCCTTTGTCTTTGGTTGCCTTTTGTGGTACGTCGGCAAAGAGATGGTCATGATAGGTGTCATTCCTATAGTCCTGCGGCTTTCTCAGTTGATTTTCCTGCTTGGCCGGAGAAGGAGTGGATACTTCTATGGAATCAGAACTGAATACGGATTGTGGTATAGATTCAGTTGAAAGCGTATCTTCTGAACCTTTATTGTCATTAATCTTATCATCGAGATTATCTTTGATTACAGTCGCAGCAATAGCATTAGTCGTGGAAGTGGGAGTTGGCTCTGAGTGGGCGTCGGCTACGGAAATCTGTTTTTTCTTCAATGATTCAGCTGATAAATGATCGGAGGCAGGCATAAATTGGTCCTGTCGATAAAATAAGAGTAGACCTGAAGATACGAGCAGGAGCAGCAGAGAGATGAGGCCTGCCCGGAGTTGATAATCTTTTATCAGCTCGCGCAGACGGAGTTTAGCGTGGAAAAGCTGGGAGGAAGATGAATTGGGAGCTATACCGAGGATTTTAGATATCTCTTTGTGTGATTTGTTTTCAAAGACGGCAAGGCGGAACACCTTCTGATATCCTTCCGGCAGTTTCCTGATGAGTGATTCAAGGGTAGCGAAATCTATTATGTCGTCAATTTCAGCTTCTTCGACAGTGTCAGGTATTTCCTCAAGAATTGAAGTCACAGTCTGATTCTGGAGATACTTCAATGATAGGTTTTTCATTATGGTGGCGAGCCATAGTTCTACACGTTCTGCATCACGCAGGGTGTCGAGACGAGTGAAAGCGGCAATGAAACCATCATGAAGGATATCATGTGCGCTGTCGTGGTCGCTGACATATCGGGATATGACATGTAGCATACGAGGTGCGAAGCGGGTGTAGAGAATGCTCATGGCTTCCCTGTCACCGCTTCTGCATTCCTCTACGAGGGTCTGATTATCGATATTGAGGTCAATGTGTCTCACATCATTTAAGATACGGTATTGTGCGCAATACTGCATCGCCAGATGAAAAAAATTACATTTAAATGTAAAGTTAGTAAAAAATATATAATTCGGAATGTTATTTTTATTGAAAATGCAGTTTTACTGACTGCGTTTGAAAAAAAAATAGTAAATTTGCAGTTTGAAGTTATTTTTCAATTTGTATCATACAACTTCATTCGTAAATAAGTTTATACAACTTCATTATGAGGAAAACATATATACACAGAGTCGTGGTGGCTTTGGCAGCGATAATAATGGTTGGTTCATTAGGAGCCCTATCAGCCAAGACTTCAAAGTCTGCTGACACTAATAGGGCCAAAGCCCGTTATTATTATGTTGAGGGTAGTGTGGCGCTTGCAGAAGGTAGGCCATCAGAGGCATATGAGCTGATAAAAAAGGCAGCCATGACAGATCCAGAATATTCGGAGGCTAACTATACATATGCCCTTATGCGAATGACGCTGCGCAACGACACATTGATGACACCTACGGAAATTGGCAAGTCAATATCCATGATGCGTGCTTATGTTGACCAGTATCCAAACGAGACGGAAGAGGCAATGAACTATTCTTTTCTCGCTGCTCGCTCAGGAGATCTGGATGAGGCGATAAGGGTGGCTGAACGCTCTGATACTCTCTCAGGAAGTCTTCCTGACATTTTGTTGCGACTTTCCCAATATTATACAGCCAAACAAGACTTGGATAAGGCATTATCTACACTTGAGCGATATGAGAGGATTGAAGGAAATGATCCTGAGATAGCACTAAGAAAATTCTCATTGATGTTTATGAAGGGTGACACTGCAGCATTGCTGAATGAAAGCGCTCGCCTTGTAAGAGAGCATCCATTGAGCACGGAATATCTTATCATACGGGGCAATGTTATGGACGCTCTTGAGATGCCGGATTCTGCTTTGGTGTGCTATCAACAGGCGGAGAGGCTCGATCCGGATGACGGAAAGGTGAAACTGACGCTTGCCAATTACTATCTCGAAAGAGGAGACTCAGTAGCCTACGACCAGAAAAGTCGCGAAGCCATTTTAAGCGAAAATATTATGCTCGAGGAGAAACTCGATATGATGACTCGCTATATGCAGAACATAATCTCAGACACTACGGCTGATCAGCGTAGGGGCGCCCGACTATTTGACGGACTTTTGTTGCAATATCCCCACGAGCCAAAGGTGCTCGACCTCGGAGCGATGTATTCCGCTGCTATAGAAGATTATACAAGGGCACAAGAATTGATGTCGTATGCCACCGACCTGGAACCTGAAAATCCTGACTATTGGATTCGCCTTGCTCATTTCTATTTCGAAGCAGATGATTATGCAAAGGCTATGGCTACCTGCGAGAAAGCTATGGACAAGCTTCAGGAGACACCATGGAGTCTGCTTCTGATATATGGCTCGGCATCCTCCCTATTTGAAGATTATGACAAGGCCCGGGAAATCTACCAGCAGCTCCTTGAAATGGAATTGCCGGGTGCTTTGCTTTCCGATGATGCCCAGACTATGCTTCAGAAAGCGGGAAAGCTTTCTTACGAATCGCTAATGAAGGTGGCTGACTTGTTTCAAAGGGTAGGAGACGGAAGCTTCAAGAGCGGTAATGTGGAGCAGGCTACCAAGGAATATGATGTCGTGCTTGCTCTCAATCCTGAGAGTGTAATGGCTATCAACAACTATGCATATTATCTTGCCCTTGGGGGTGGAAACCTTGACAAAGCTGAGGAATTGAGTCGCAGAGCCGTAGCGGATCAACCTGATAATCCCACGTATCTTGACACCTTGGCATGGATATTGTATTTAAAGGGACAGTATGCAGAAGCTTTGGAGATTCAGGAAAAGGTTATGGAGACTATTTCTCCTGAAACAGAGTCTTCAGAAGAATACTGGGATCATCTTGGCGATATCCAATATAAGTGTGGCCAAAAAGATAAGGCACTTGAGAGCTGGAAAAAGGCTTTAGAGATAGATAAAGATAATAAGAAGATTGCAGATAAGGTCAAGAATAAACGATTAGATATTAACGATAAGTGATTGACGATTGACAATCAAAGTTGAATTTTTATGAATTTGATAAGAACTATTATAGCTGTTTTTTCGAGCATGGTCTTGTGCCTGGATTGCTATGGGCAATTGGCGTCAGACTCGATTGCAATTTGCCCTCCAGGCGAGCCGGCAGAAGCAATGGAGCCTATGCCTGATTCAAACCGTGTGTCACGACTTATGACCGTGGAAGAAATTGCCGTGGCAACTGATACTATTATAGCTAACTATGATTCTGAATGGAATGATCTCTCAATGCAGGGAAAACTGTCGTTTGATGGACTGCCAATGTCGGTCAGCGTAAAGCTTTATATGAAGAGAGGGGAATCAATAATCCTTTCCGCGCGTGCTCCTATTTTTGGGGAGGTAGCTCGTGTGGAGATTTGTCAAGATTCTATTATTCTTATTAATAAGCATTCCCGCACTTACAATGTTCAGTCGTTTGCCGGTCTTAATGTAGACTCTAAGGCTTATCTTTGCGATCTTCAGGACATACTGCTTGGGCAAGTGGCATTCCCCGGACATGGTCGACTCACTCCTGAGATGGCTTCTCTATCCCAATGGATAACACTTCCTACCGACCATGCGTTGATATATCCCTCTGCAGAATTGCAGGTGGATGGCACCGAATATGGTTTTGTCATGGACTCATTATGCTGGCAAATGGAGTCGTTTGTGCTTATACTCAGCAAGTCAGGGGTAGCGGTGGAGACCAAATACCTTTATGGCGATAAAGGTTGGACCCTTGGAATTGAAATTTCACTTCCAAAGAAGAAGCTTGGTGGAGAAGCACAACTTTCATATCCTGATTACAATCCGACGCCGCTTGAATTTACGGCACTCGGGTCTAAATACCGAAAGGTCGATTTTAAAGAGTTGATGAGGTTTTAAGCAATTCGTAATGCATAATTCATAATCTGATAGATGAAGCGTTTTTTGACAAGCAAATATTATGTAAAGTGTCTGGCTGCTTTGGCGGGTATGGTGCTTGTTTGCTATCTGCCCGATTTTGATTTGGTAGGTAGTGTAGCTGCTCAGACTAAGGCTACCGGCACAAAAAAGAAAGTTGGAACTTCTACGGGCACTCAGAAAAAGAATGTGCAGAAAAAAGGCGCATCTTCTCAGAAGAAGGCTTCGTCAAATAATAATGCTTCATCAACTCAAAAGAAAAGTACGCAGAATCAGAAGAAATCATCTTCTACTCAGCAGAAAGCAACTCAGAATCAGAAGAAATCATCTTCTACTCAAAAGAAAGCAACTCAGAATCAAAAGAAATCATCTTCTCCAAAATCATCTGTTGAGGCAAAGCGGATGCAAGAAGCAACTCAGCGTGAGATACAGCAGACAAAGGAGAAGCTTCGGCTCAATGAGCAGCAGGTGAAGACTGGTCTGTCTGATCTCAATCGCCTATCTTCTGAGATAGCTGCCGGTAGAACTCAAGTGCAGGGCCTGCAGAAGAAGGTGGCTTCACTTAATGGGGAAATTACACATTTAGGTGATGAGATATCAAAAAATGAAGCTGAATTAAAGGTGATGCGCGAAGAATATCTAAAGGCAGTAAAAAAGATGAGACTCACTAAGAAAAATCAGTCTACACTTGCCTTTATTTTCGCATCAGAAAACTTCAATCAGGCTATGCGCAGGATAAGATATATGCGTCAGTTTTCGGAATGGAAGTCTCGAAAAAGTGCTGAGATTGATAGAAAGATAGAGCAGCTTGGAAGTGAGAGGACTCGTCTTGCTCAAGTCAAAGAGTCGCAGACGATTGCTCTTGGTCAGCTTACAAAATCGCAGGAGCAGCTTGAAGAAAACCATAAGAAGCAGGAAGAACTCGTAGCCACATTGCGCCGTAATGGTGATGCGCTGCAAGCTCATCTTGTGGCTAAACAGAATGAGGCGAATAGATTGAAGGAGACCATTTCAGCTCTTATCGCTCAAGAGCAAGCAAAGGCTGAGGCTGAACGCAAGGCTCGTGAGAAGGCGGAGGCACAGAGAATTGCCCGGGAAAAGGCGGAGGCTGAGCGCAAGGCGGCTGAAAAAGCAGCTGCCGAAAAAGCTTTGGCTGATAAGGCTGCAGCCGAAAAAGCCGCTGCGGAAAAGGCTAAGGCTGACAAGTCGAAGGCTGATAAGCAAGCTGCAGAAGATAAAGAAATTGCCGATCGTAAGTTTGCTGAAGCGAAATCTAAAGCTGAGGAGAAGGCGCGCAAGGATAAAGAAAAAATAGACAATAAAAAGAATAAGAATAGCGAGAAGTCCTCCCGAAAGAAGCAAGATCGAAAGGAGAAGGGTGGAGACAATGTCGACAATATAAAGGAGAATACTAATGTGGCAGACGTGGCGCCGATCGTGACTCCGAAGAATGCAGAAAAGAGCGTAAGCGGTGGCTCTGCAAAGATTGACTTTGCGAGTTTGCGTGGCAAGTTGCCGCGTCCGGTAGATGGCAGTTGGCGTATTACCAATCCATTTGGTCGTCACTCTATGCCGGAATTGCCGGAAGTTGTGTATGACAATCCCGGTATTGATGCTGAAGTTGCCACGGGAGCTACCGTTAAGTCTGTATGCGGTGGAAAAGTGTCAGGTGTATACAAGGTCGCAGGATATGGCACTGTTGTAATCGTAAACCATGGTGATTACTATACTGTCTATGGCAATCTATCATCGGCCAATGTCACTGTTGGCACGCAGGTGGGAGGTGGATATTCCTTGGGAACTGCCGGATCTGACCCAGACGATCATCGCCGAGGCTCAATACACTTCGAAGTCTGGAAAGGACGCGAAAAGCAAAATCCATCGTCATGGTTGCGCTAATCTTATTTGTACATTGATGGGTGTAATGTGTCATTTGCAGATAAAAATTTGTTGATTTGTAAATTATTTTGCTATAAGATTTGGTTGGAATGATAAAAAAATGTAATTTTGCATTTTTAAACACAGGAAGAATCTTATGGTAAATCAGTTGAGAAGTCAGGCCACTACTGAAGGAAGACGTATGGCAGGAGCCAGAGCCCTTTGGAGAGCCAACGGTATGAAGGAGGAGCAATTTGGCAAGCCAATTATAGCGATTGTCAATTCGTTTACCCAGTTTGTGCCAGGCCACACACATTTGCACGAAATCGGGCAAATTATAAAGAAAGAAATAGAGGCACTTGGCTGTTATGCTGCAGAATTCAATACCATTGCCATCGACGACGGTATTGCTATGGGACATGACGGAATGCTTTATTCCCTTCCATCTCGCGATCTTATTGCTGACTCAGTGGAGTATATGGTAAATGCTCACAAGGCAGACGCAATGATCTGCATCAGCAACTGCGACAAGATCACCCCCGGAATGCTTATGGCGGCTATGCGCCTAAATATCCCTACTATATTTGTGTCTGGCGGTCCGATGGAGGCAGGGCGTGTCGGCGACCGGAAACTTGACCTTATCGACATAATGATCGATTCTGCCGACCCATCGGTGGCAGACAGCGAAGTGGAGGCTCTCGAACGCGAAGGTTGTCCCACTTGCGGATCATGCTCCGGTATGTTCACCGCCAACTCGATGAATTCACTTAATGAAGCAATCGGTCTTGCACTTCCGGGCAATGGGAGTGTACTTGCCACACACGTGAATCGCATGAAACTCTTCAAGGAGGGTGCTCGCAAAATAGTGGAAAACGCCTATCGCTATTATCGTGATGGCGACGACTCAGTATTGCCTCGCAATATCGCCACACGCGAAGCTTTCCTTAACGCTATGTCGCTCGACATTGCAATGGGCGGAAGCACTAACACTGTGCTTCACTTGCTTGCCGTTGCAAATGAGGGAGGTGTTGACTTTAATCTTGATGATATTGATGCACTTTCCAGAAAAGTGCCTGTGCTTTGCAAAGTAGCTCCTAACTCTCATTATCACATGGAAGACGTAAACCGAGCCGGTGGTATACTTTCCATAATGAAACAGCTTGCCGACAAGGGTCTTGTGGATACTTCAGTCAAGAGAGTTGATGGGCATACACTTGGAGAAACCCTTTCCAAATATGCAATTGGTGGAGAAGATTATTGCGAAGAAGCTGATCTCCTTTGGCGTTCCGCTCCCGGAGTTGTGCATACCACTGAAGCGGGAAGCCAGACAATGATGTATAGAGATCTTGACACCGACCGTGAGAATGGTTGCATCCGCGATTGTGAACATGCCTATGTGAAAGACGGAGGTCTTGCAGTGCTTCGTGGCAATATTGCAAAAGATGGATGTGTAGTCAAGACTGCCGGCGTGGATGAAAGCATATTCCGTTTTTCAGGTCCGGCTAAAGTATTTCGCAGTCAAGATGAAGCAGTGGATGGAATCCTTGGAGGAAAGGTAAAGAGCGGAGATGTCGTTGTCATTATCTTTGAAGGACCGAAAGGGGGGCCGGGAATGCAGGAAATGCTTTATCCTACGAGCTATATCAAGAGCATGCATCTTGGCAAAGAATGCGCACTTATCACAGACGGACGTTTCTCAGGAGGCACATCCGGTCTTTCCATAGGTCACGTATCGCCTGAAGCCGCTGCTGGAGGCAACATTGGCCTGGTGCATGACGGAGACATCATAGATATAGATATTCCTGCCAGAACAATAAATGTCAGGCTTTCCGACGAAGAATTGGCAGCGCGACGCAAAGAAGAGGAAGCATATGGAAAAGACGCATTTACCCCACGCGGTAGAGACAGAAAGGTGAGTCGTGCCTTGAGGGCATATGCTGCCAATGTCACTTCTGCCGACAAAGGAGGAGTGCGTACGGAATTGTAATGCAGTTTAAAGGTTAAGGATTTTAAACATCTATACACTAATGGAAGAGAAAATAACCGGTTCGGAAATATTGATCCGTGCTTTGGCCGACAATGGAGTCGAATGTATGTTTGGCTATCCGGGAGGGCAGATAATGCCGGTCTATGACAAAATATATGAAAATGAGCATGGGGTGCGTCATTATCTTGCTCGCCATGAGCAAGGAGCAATACACGCTGCCGAAGGTTATGCCCGCGCTACGGGTCGAACCGGAGTCGTGATCACTACTTCCGGTCCGGGAGCAATGAATCTTCTTACCGGTTTAGCCGATGCGCTCATGGACAGTACTCCTATTGTTGCGATATCCGGACAAGTGGGTAGTGTCATGCTTGGCAAGGATGCTTTTCAGGAGAGTGATGTCATTTCCAGTGTCCTTCCGGTGACGAAATGGGCTATTCAAGTTCGCCGTCCTGAAGACATTGCACCAGCCTTAAGCAGGGCATTCTTCATTGCAAATTCCGGACGTCCGGGTCCTGTGGTTATAGACCTTGCGCGTGATGCACAAGTCGGGACAGCTGTATATGAGAGACAGACATCACCATTCATCAGGAGTTATGATTCTGATCCGGAGCCAGCAGAAGGTTCGATCGAAGAGGCAGCTCGACTCATCAACGAATCGGAGCGTCCGCTTGTGCTTGCCGGACATGGAATCATGATAGCAGGGGCTGAAAAGGTGCTGGAAGAGCTTGCAGATAAGGGTCAACTTCCGGTAGGCACGACTATGCTTGGTCTTTCCGCAATCCCTTCTGATCATCCTCAGTATATAGGTATGCTTGGTATGCACGGCAATCTCGGACCGAATATCAATACCAATCGTGCTGACCTAATTCTTGCTGTAGGCATGCGTTTCGACGACCGCGTGACCGGAGACATCAAGAAATATGCTCCAAATGCCAAGATTATCCATATCGATATAGATGAGAGTGAGTTTGATAAGATGGTGAAATGCGATGTTCACGTGCATTCTGATGCCCGGAAAGCGCTTGAAGCTCTCTTGCCACTTGTGGAGAGTAAATCCCGTAAGGAATGGCGAGCCTCTTTCGATCAGCATAGACGTGTGGAAGAAGATCGCGTGATGGCGCGTGAACTTGCTTGCTCCGCTCCGGATGGACGTATGCTGATGGGTGGAGTGGTGAGAAAGGTAAGTGATGCATTCGGGAATGATGCTGTCATTGTCACTGATGTAGGTCAAAACCAAATGTTTGCTGTGAAATATTCCCGCTTCAAATCTACTCGTAGCCTTATTTCATCGGGAGGTTTGGGCACTATGGGATATGGGCTGCCGGCAGCCATAGGCGCCAAGATAGGAGTGCCTGACAGGAATGTGGTCCTTTTTTGTGGCGATGGCGGTCTGCAGATGACAGTCGAGGAACTCGGGATGATAATGGAATATGGGATCGATGTGAAAATAGTGTTGCTCAACAATAACTTCCTTGGCAATGTGCGTCAGTGGCAACATCTCTTCTACAAGAGCCGCTACAGTAGTACTCCAATGGTAAATCCGGATTTCAAAATGCTTGCCGGAGCCTATGGAATAGAAGCAGCTGATGTGGCAGACGCCTCGCAACTTGATGAGGCAATCTCCAAGATGCGTTCCCACAAAGGAGCTTATTTGCTCAATGTCAATATTGACGAGACGGATATGATCTTCCCGATGACTCCTGGAGGAAACGGAGTGGATGAGATATTGCTTAATGAATCTGAATACTATAAACCGGTCTGAAGCTATGGAAGAACAGTTGTTTACAATCTCGGTCTACACCGAAAACAGAGTGACCCTTCTTCATCAGATATCCATGATATTCAGCCGTCGCTGTCTTAATATCGACAGTATGACTGTGAGTGCGTGTTCAATAGAGGGTGTGCATAAGTTCACAATCACTTGTCGTTCTACGCGCCCTATGATGGAGCATGTAGTCAAGCAGCTTGAAAAACGCATAGATGTTATCAAGGCTTTTCTGCTTACCGACGATGAGATTCTTTTTCAGGAGGTGGCTCTTTACAAAGTTCCTACAGAAAATGTTGTCAACACTGACATTGAGGAGATCGTGCGCAAGCATGGTGCAAGGGTTTTGGAAATCCATCCGGAATATACAGTATTTGAAAAAACCGGTCATACTCATGAGATTAAGGAACTCTACGAGCATTTGAAGCCACTTGGTATTCGCCAATTCGTGAGATCGGGCCGTATTGCTGTCACCCGATCATCACGCGAGCTCGTCGATGAGTTTCTGGAGAAAAGAGCAAATCAATTATTAGACCAATAGGACTGATTGGACTAATAAGACAAATACCTCCAATTCTAAATTCAAAATAAAAAAATCTAAATTATTTAAGATATGGCAAAGATGAAATTTGGTGCAGTCGAGGAGACTGTTGTCACCAGAGAGGAATTCCCTCTTGAGAAAGCACGTGAAATACTTAAAGACGAGACAATCGCAGTGATCGGATACGGTGTGCAGGGTCCTGGTCAGAGCCTTAACCTCCGCGACAATGGATTCAATGTTATCGTCGGTCAGCGTGAAGGTAAGACCTATGATAAGGCAGTTGCCGACGGCTGGGTGCCGGGTGAGACTCTTTTCTCTATTGAAGAAGCTTGCACAAAGGGCACTATCATCATGTGTCTTCTCTCTGATGCTGCTGTGCTTTCTGTATGGCCTACAATCAAGAAGCACCTCACTGCTGGTAAAGCCCTCTATTTCTCTCACGGTTTTGCAATTGCATGGCCGGAACGCACCGGAGTGGTGCCTCCTGCTGATGTCGATGTAATCCTTGTGGCTCCTAAGGGTAGCGGCACATCACTTCGCACAATGTTTCTTGAGGGCCGTGGCTTGAACTCAAGCTATGCCATTGAGCAAGATTACACCGGACGTGCTCTTGAGCGTACTCTCGCTCTTGCTATCGGCATTGGTTCCGGCTATATTTTCGAGACTACTTTCAAGCGCGAAGCATATAGCGACCTGACTGGTGAGCGTGGTAGCCTCATGGGTGCAATCCAGGGTCTTTTCCTCGCTCAATATGAAGTGCTCCGTGAGAATGGTCACACTCCATCTGAGGCATTCAACGAAACTGTAGAGGAGCTCACACAGTCGCTTATGCCCCTCGTTGCCAAGAAGGGTATGGATTGGATGTATGCAAACTGCTCTACTACAGCACAGCGTGGTGCGCTCGACTGGATGACTCCTTTCCATGATGCCATTAAGCCTGTGATGCAGAAACTCTATAAGAGTGTAGCCGACGGCATCGAAGCTCAGAACTCGATCGACTCCAATTCCAAGCTTGATTATCGTGAGGGTCTTGAGAAAGAGCTTAAGGACTTGCGTGAAAGCGAGATGTGGCAGGCTGGCGCTACAGTGCGTAGTCTCCGTCCGGAAGGCTGCTGATGATAATGCATTGTGCATTAAGAAGTATGAATTAAACTGGGAGCTGGGAGTCCGGCTCCCAGTTTTTTTTCTGCCGTCTCAATTTTTATGTCGTCGTAGAGTCCGAGATCGATGAAACTTTGAAGGAGAGTTGGGCCTCCTTCTACCATGAGAGATGTGATGCCTTCTTTATAGAGCTCTCGCAATTGCTCTTCAAGGTCATGACGCGGCTCAACACGACGCGGTGCACGTCCCGGCCAATGGCGGCAGTTGAGGATAGGATGATCTATTTCAAGAGTATTCTTCCCAACCATTATGGCATCTACCATCGAGCGCCGGCGATGCATCCATACGGAGGATACAGGTGTTGAGAATTTTACGGGATAGGGTGTGCCTTCATTGTCAATCCCTGCCATGAAGCCATCGGCACTCTGAGCCCATTTTAGCTGAATCCAAGGGCGCCCAAGCCTATGTGCAGTCAGAAATCTTATGTTCAGAGCATCGCACTCCTCTCTAAGCACACCTTCTGCCACTTCCACTCCTGCATTGCGAAGCATCTTTATGCCGCGACCGCTAACTTCAGGAAATGGATCAGCGCTCCCTACTACAACACGTGGAATACCTGTGTCTATGATAAGTTTTGCACAGGGAGGAGTCTTGCCATAATGAGAGCAAGGCTCAAGAGTTACATATATAGTGGAATCCGTGAGTAAGTGTCGGTCAGAGTCCTTGACAGAATTCACAGCACACACTTCGGCATGCGGGCCTCCATAACGATGATGATAGCCTTCTCCTATTATCCTTCCGTTGGCAGCCACGATTACTGCACCTACCATAGGATTTGGCGACACAAGTCCTTCACCAAGACGTGCAAGCTGGAGAGCACGCTTCATAAATTTGATGTCAATCTGCATATTTGCTGTTATTTTTTGCAAATATACTCAAAATCCATAAAATCTGCAAGTCTACCTTAAAAGTTGTTAAAAACGGCCGAAACGGTCGGATTATCCGAAAAAAGTTGCCTTCATATGTCGGTTTATTTGGCAAATAATGTTAATTTTGCAAATTGAAACTACGCGCATATGCGATAAAAACATACGTTTGTGAATATAAAGAACTCATTATTAAGTGGTTTGATACTGTCGGCATGCCTTGCAATGCTGATAGGAACTCTGTCGTCGTGCAATAAGAAGACAGAAACGGAAGAGACTATATATATGCCCGCATCTTCAGTGGCTGTGACAAATTTCAGCCTTAAATCGAAAAGCGGATCTAAAGTGAAAATCGATTCAGTTTTCTTCTCCATTGATCTTAACAGGGGCGTTATCTTCAACGCTGATTCGCTTCCGGTAGGAACTGATATCACGAAGTTGGTGCCGGTCATTAGCTATACATCTTCAGCATCGGCTGTGAAACTTATTCAGACAGGCGGAAAGACTACAGGTGAGATTGACTATAAGAGCAATCCTAATGATTCCGTAGACTTTTCAGGTAAGGTAGAACTCAAGATTACAGCCGAAGACAAGACAACTACCAGATCGTATAACATTAAGGTCAATGTGCACAAGGTGGAGCCTGATTCGCTCGTCTGGGATAGGCTTGCCGTGACACAGATGCCGTCTCGGCAAGGTAGTCCAAGATCGCAGAAGACGATAATGTATAAGAATACGTCATACTCTCTCATTGAAGAAGCAGACTACAGTTATACTATGTCAGTTGCTTCTGATCTGCTTGCCGGAGTATGGGATAAAAAGCAATTGGAAATTGATTTTGAACCGGATGTAAGGACTCTCAATGCAACTCCCGCTCAGTTGTATCTCCTCGACAAAACCGGGGTGCTTCATACGTCAGCGGACGGCATCACATGGGACAATACCGGTGCCGTGTGGACCAATATTATTGGAGCCTATGGTGATGTCATGCTTGGCATGCGCAATGAGGGAGGTACACTCATGCATACTTTCTGGCCTTCAGATGCCGGCTATGTTGAAACAAAGGTAAGTAGCGACTTCCCGGTGAGTGAATATACGGACTTCGTGCAGTTCAGCAACCGATGGACCACTTTGCCAATCGGCTTTATGGTAGGAGGAAGACTTGCCGACGGCAGTTTCACCGACAAGACGTGGGGATATGATGGCGATCATTGGGCTGTGCTTTCTGAAGGTATGATTCCTTCGGTGGCAGGCGCTACTTTGGTGCCATACTACGTCTATCGCAAGACTAATTCAACACTCGTGCAGACAGAATTCTCTGTTTGGATGCTTATTGGTGGCTTGCGCTATGATGGCAAATTCAACCGAACCATTTATGTCTCTTACGATAACGGTGTCAATTGGTATGCTGCTGAAAAGCAGATGCAACTTCCCGACCATTTCCCGGGGCTTAGAAATCTTGATGGTTTGACGGCTGAGTGGCCAAAACAGGCTTCTCTCGAAAGTAATTGGATCGACACGCCAAGCAGAGGCCTTCCTGGGATGGCCCGAGTGAAATATGAAGTGGAAGATTACGAAGTTTATTGGGATTGTCCTTACATCTATATATTCGGTGGAGTGAAAGATGGAGATGCTCTCAACGATGAAGTATGGCGAGGAGTGCTCAATAGGCTCACTTTCGTGCCGCAGTTCTGACAAGTGATGAATAAGCTTCTTTCTGTCATATTTCTTATCGCGCTTTGCCTCGATGCTTCTCAGAGTGCCGTGGCTCAGGAAGACTACCGGTTTGATGCCGGTGGCGGTATCGGTATGACCGGATATCTCGGCGATGCTAATACATCAAATCTTTGGAGTAATCCGGGATTAGACGGCATGCTGTTGTTTCGCTATATGCGGAGCCCGAGAATTGCTTTCAAGACTGGATTTTATGTGGGGACCCTCACCGGCAATACAGAAAATATGACTGATGTATTGCCGAATGGAGATCAGTTTAAGTTCTCCACTACTTTTTTTGAACTCTGCGAAATGTTTGAGTTCAATTTCTTCAACTATGGGATAGGAGAGAGATATAGAAGACTGAAGCGCTGGAGCCCATATATTACGGTGGGAGTTGGCGCAACTCTGTGGACTACAGATGGCTATACGGGAGGTGCTTTTACGCTTCCTTTTGGTATAGGTGGAAAATATAAAATCAACGAGAGGCTCAACCTCGGGCTGGAATTTCTTATGAAGAAGACCTTTGCCGACCGATTAGACGGACCGATGTTGTCAGATCCTCACGCGATAAAGTCGGGGTTCGCTAAAAACACCGACTGGTATTCAACTCTGTCGGTGACACTCAGCTATGAATTTTCAAAGCGATGTGCCACTTGCAATTATAGATAAAAAATAAACTCCGAATGGAAACACTTGAAGATATACTTGGCAGGCTCGACATGACATGCATCCCACGCCATGTGGCCATGATCATGGACGGAAATGGCCGTTGGGCTAAGAACCGTGACAAAGTGCGTAGTGACGGCCATTATGAAGGGATAACGAGCGTGCACAATGTCACCGCTCTTTCATCCGATCTTGGCATGGAATATCTCACTCTGTATGCGTTCAGTACTGAAAACTGGAATCGTCCGAAAGAGGAAGTTGATACTCTAATGACCATCATTGGCTGGGCAATAGCCAGAGAACTTCCGGAGCTGCTTCAGAATAATGTGAAGATTAACCTTCTTGGAGACATTGAGAGAGTGCCGGAAGGTCCGCGCGCTGAACTCTATGACTCACGCGACAAGACTGCTCATTGCACCGGTCTTCAATTGAATATATGCATAAGCTATTCTTCAAGATGGGAGATTGCCGACGCGGCGCGCAAGCTTGCACGCGAGGCGGCAGAGGGAAAGCTGAATCCTGATGATATCGACGAGACTGTTTTCGCCAATCATCTGGCTACTGCCGGAATGCCTGATCCAGATCTTCTCATCCGCACTGGCGGTGAGGAGCGTATCAGCAACTATCTCCTTTGGCAGATAGCTTATAGCGAACTTTATTTCACCCCGATTCTTTGGCCTGACTTCGGAAAGAAGGAATATGCACTCGCTCTTGTAGATTATCAGCAGCGAGAGCGGCGCTTCGGAAAGACTTCTGAGCAGGTGGCTCAACGATAAACTACAATTCAGACAACTTGACAACTAAGATATGACTTTAAATAGAATGCTAAGACGGATTATGCTTGCAGTCGCCGCAGTCGCCGCGACTCTCACCGCAGTGGCCCAGACTCCTTCTAACGATACGATTTATGCTCCCGACATTATCTACAGTCCGATTCCAAAGATGTATGAAATTGCAGGCATTAAGGTGACTGGCGTCCCCGATGTGGAAGACTATGTCATCATTGGATATTCCGGACTTTCGGTTGGAGAGCGTATCGAAATCCCTGGAGAGGCGATATCTACTGCCGTGAAGCGTTTCTATCGTCAAGGCCTTTATTCTAAGGTGGAAATCAATCTCGAGAAGACCGTAGGAGACAAGGCTTGGCTCGAGATTGCGTTGAAGCAGCAACCTCGCATGGCAGAACTGCGCTTCACTGGAGTGAAAGGTGGCGAGAAGAAAGATCTTATTGAGCGTCTTGGCGTGGAGAAAGGTCAACAGCTTACTCCAAATATTGTAGCTCGTATCGTTCAGGTTGTCAAGCAATATTATTCTGATAAGGGTTTCAAAAACGTTGTCGTGACTTCATCTCAGCAGCCTGATCTCTCACAGGAAAACTATGATTTCCTGACCGTTAATGTCGAACGCCAGAATAAGGTGAAGGTGCACAAAATCTACATTAATGGCAACAACGTGCTCTCCGACCGCAAGTTTAAGAACGCGATGAAGAAGACCAATGAGAACCATGATATACTCAATCTCTTCAAGCAGAAAAAGTTTGTGGATTCTGACTATGCCGACGACAAGATCCGTATCATTGATAAATATAATGAGCTTGGATATCGCGATGCTGAAATTATCAGTGACTCTATCGTGAAATATGATGATAAGGAGGTAGATATCTACCTTACTGTAGATGAAGGCAACCGTTATTATATTAAGGATATCAACTGGGTAGGTAATACTTTGTATTCTTCCGATTTCCTTAATCAGGTGCTTGGTATGTATCCGGGCGATGTCTACAATCAGAAACGTTTGTTGAAACGTACATCAGAAGATGATGATGCTGTAGGTAACTATTATCTTGACAACGGCTACCTTTTCTTCCACCTTGTGCCTATTGAGCAGCAAGTGCAAGGCGACAGTATCTCTCTGCTTATGAGTATTGTGGAGGGGCAACCTGCCAAAATCAATAAAGTTGTGATCAATGGCAACGACCAGCTTTATGAGAAGGTGATCCGTCGCGAATTGCGCGTGAAGCCGGGCGATCTCTTCTCCAAGAGTGCTCTTATGAACTCAGCTCGCGAAATTGCTGCTTCCGGACATTTCGACCCGGAGACCATGGGTGTCAACCCTATTCCTAACGATGCTGACGGAACAGTAGATATTGTATTCGATCTTGAGCAGAAGGCTAACGATAAAGTGCAGCTTTCACTTGGTTGGGGCCAGACCGGAGTTACCGGACAGGTAGCACTGTCATTCTCTAACTTCTCTATCAAGAATCTTTTCAATCCGCAGAGCTACCGTGGAATTATCCCTCGCGGTGATGGACAGACTTTCTCCATCTCTGCGCAGACCAATGCCAAATATTATCAAAGCTACAATATCAGTTTCTTTGATCCGTGGCTCGGTGGTAAGCGTCCAAATTCATTCTCCTTCTCGATTGACTATAGCCGTTCTACCGGTGTGAATGGCCGATTCTATAATCAGAATTATTATAATTCTGCCTATCTATATGGAGGATATTATGGAGGAAGCTACAACTACAACAACTCTCAATATTTATACCAGAATGCCTACGATCCTAATAAGGTGCTTCAATTGGCAGGAGTGTCGGCTGCGTATGGTACGCGTCTGACATGGCCGGATGATATGTTCCAGTTTCAAGTGTCGCTTGCTTATCGCTGGTATTATCTTAAGAACTGGGAATACTTGCGCTTCATGAATACTGGTTCTGCCAATTCAATAGTGCTCGGACTTTCTTTGAGTCGCAACACTACTGACCAGCCTATCTACCCAAGTAAGGGCTCAAGCTTCATGCTTTCATTGCAGATGACACCGCCGTGGACTTCAATACGCAAGGGTCATGACTGGCAGAAGCTTGCACAAGAAGCAAATAATCGCGATGTAAAAGCTCAGGCTGAGCTTTATAAATGGATTGAATATTGGAAGCTGAAGTTCCAAGCAAAGACCTTCACGCCTCTTACCGACCCTGACGGCAACTGGCGACTCGTCATGATGACTAAAGCAGACTTTGCACTTCTTGGTTCTTACAACAAGTATGTAAAATCACCGTTCGAGACATTCTACTTCGGTGGAGATGGCATGACTGGAAACTATACTTATGCTACAGAAACTGTCTCCATGCGTGGTTATGATAATGGACAGTTCACTCCCTATTACTCTGAGGCGTATGCTTATTCTAAGTTTACGTTCGAACTTCGTTTCCCGTTTATGCTTCAGCCTAATACTACTATCTTTGCTCTTGCATTCGCTGAAGCCGGCAATGCCTGGACAGACATTAAGGATTTCGCTCCATTCAATCTTAAGCGCTCAGCCGGTGTCGGCATACGTCTCTATCTATCGATGCTCGGCTTCCTCGGTATAGACTGGGGCTATGGTTTCGACAAGGTTTGGGGACGTCGTGGCGGTGGCAACCTCCACTTCGTGCTTGGCCAGGAGTTCTAAATAAGAGTTAAGGTTTAAGAGTTAAGGTTTAAGGCGTTTAAACTTTAATAGATGTTTGTTGTCTTTAAAGAAGTATGTAGAACTTAAAAAATAGAAATGACATGAAGAAACTTATCATATCGTTGGCGTTGGCAATGACTGCCGTTTTGGGAGCATCTGCGCAGAAGTTTGCGCTTGTGGATATGGACTATATTCTGCGCAATGTGCCGAGCTATGAGATGGCAAATGAGCAGCTCAACCAGGTCTCGCAGCGTTGGGAGCGAGAAGTCACTGAGCTTTCAAAGGAGGCTGAGACTATGTATAAGAACTATCAATCGGAAATGATATTCCTGACCGACGACCAAAAAAAGAGCCGTGAGGAGGAACTTGTGGCAAAGGAGAAGCAAGTGACCGACCTTCGATATAAATATTTTGGTCCGGAAGGAGAACTTTTCAAGAAGCGCCAGAGCCTCATGAAGCCTATACAAGAAGATGTCTATAATGCAGTGAAGGCAGTCTCTGAAGAGAAAGGCTATCAGGTGATTTTTGACCGGGCTTCATCGCAGAGCATTGTTTTTGCATCTCCTAAGATCGATGTCAGCAATGAGGTGCTTGCAAAGCTTGGATATTCTAAGTAATCGAAAAAATAATCAATAACAAATAAAACAAACAAGAAAGAAATGATCAAGAAAGTACTTTTGGCAATCGCGCTTATCTGCCCGTTGCTTCTGTCTGCGCAGACACTTAAGATTGGTCTCGTAGACTTTGGTTCAATCCTTCAGGTTATGCCTGAGACTACTGCTGCTCAGAATCAGCTTAAGGAGGTGAGCGACAAATATGAGGCTGAGCTTAAGAAACTTGGCGAAGAGATGAACCGTCAGATGACTGAATACCAGAATATGTCTGAAAACGAATTGCCGGCTATCAAAGAACGCAAAGCTCGTGAGATCAGTGACTATCAGCAGAAAATCCAGCAATTTGAACAGTCTGCAGGCCAGGACCTCAATAAAATGTACAGTGATCTGATGGCGCCAATCACACAGAAGATAACTCAGGCAGTAGAAAGTGTTGCCCGTGAGGGTAGTTTCTCACTCGTTCAGATGTATGACCCACAGCTTGTGCTCTATCACGCTGCTCCTGTAGAAGACATCACTCCTGCAGTGAAGGCTAAACTCGGCATCCAGTGAGAATAATGTCGGAAATTGTGTTGAAAGCAACACCATGACAAAAATTGATGAAGACATAATGGCGGGAGCATCAGCTTCCGCCATTTCCGTAGGTCCTATTGGGGTATTCGATTCTGGCTATGGCGGCCTTACTATATTGAGAGATCTTAGAAAGACCTTGCCAGAATATGATTATCTTTATCTTGGAGATAATGCTCGTGCTCCTTATGGGTCGAGGAGTTTTGAAGTGATCTACCGCTATACTCTTGATGCTGTCAGAGAATTATTCCGTAGAGGATGTCCTCTTGTGATTTTAGCGTGCAATACAGCTTCGGCAAAGGCATTGCGCACTATTCAGCAGAGGGATCTTCCGGCGATTGATCCTACGCGTAGAGTATTGGGAGTGATCCGTCCTACCGTGGAAATTCTTGATCAAGTTTCAGTCTCTGGTCATATTGGAATATTAGGTACTCCTGGCACTGTGGCAAGCGAATCATATATTATAGAGACTAAGAAACTGTTTCCGGAGATGGCGGTTGCGCAGCAGGAATGTCCGTTGTGGGTCCCGATAGTGGAAAATTCAGAGGCTGATGGAGATGGTGCGGATTATTTCGTAAAGAAATATATCAATGCATTGATGGCAAAAGATCCTGATGTAGATACTTTCGTACTTGCTTGCACGCATTATCCTCTGCTTATCGAGAAGATTCGCCGGTATGCCCCGAATGGCGTGCGCATTCTTGAGCAGGGGCATTTAGTGGCTGAATCATTGAAAGACTATCTTAGGCGTCATCCTGAGATGGATAACAGACTTTCAAAAGGAGGCACTGCAGAATTCCTTACCAGTGAGAATCCAGACAAGTTTGATTCATTGGCATCCCTATTTACGCATCATCCCGTCAAATCCCGTCGTTGTACTCTTGACTAAGATCATTGTTGATATGGAAAATATTCCTGAAGATATAGCCGCAAAATTGCGTGAGCTTTCAGAGCGGTTGTTGGCGAATGCCGAAGATGAAGAGACTCTTATTGAGCGTGGTCGTCTACATTGGTCGCTTGGCCACCGAAGCGAAGCCATCAACGACTATTTGGCAGCTCAGAGGATCAATCCTGAAGGTAAAGCCAAGGAACTCCTAAAGGCAACCTATGAAATACTTAACTTCTACCACAAAGACCTCTATAATCCTTAAGGTAATTCATAATTCATAATTCATAATGCATAATTCACAATGCATAATCACTAATCTATAGACATTCAATTATACATTATACATTATGCATTATGGCTTGCCTTAGCTTGGTCGAAGCCAATTATGAATTGTGCATTATGAATTATGCATTTATTGTTAGAGTTCCCATGGGAAAAACATTGGCACCTGCACCGCCTCCGGGCGTTGTGCGGGTGTATGCTTTCTTTGGGGATAGAGCATGATGCGGCGTTCGCGAGTCCAGCCCCGGTCGTGATTGCGTATGTAGACTATCACGAGCCCGCGCATTCCTTTGGCGCGTCGCCTTAGATCGCCTGTAAGTTCGGTCATGTCGGCTACTTGTCTGGTTTCATATTCCATCACACGTCGGTCTCCGGCGACAACACGTATTGATATTCTGTCGCCATAGCTCATGAGAGAATCTGTGCGCCCTACTGCCACGCGGCGCACTGTGCGTGATGTGTAGATTGGAGCTCCTGATGTGCTGGAAGTGTAATACGTACTGTTCATAATCCGGAATTTTTTTGCGTTATTTAGCCCCAAAAGGCTTGATTGTGATTACAATCGCAAATTTAATCCGGATGACTGCACGTTTTCGTGCAGTCTATTGTTAAATGATGTTAACAAAACAAGACCTTGCGAATTTTTTCGCAAGGTCTTGCAATAATCGTACAGGAAATGGGACTCGAACCCACACAGCCCGCAAAGGCCAGGAGATTTTAAGTCTCCCGTGTCTACCATTCCACCATTCCTGCATCAGGAGCCGGGTATCGGTATTCCGAATGCAAAGTTAGTGATTTTTTTGTGGTTTGCCAAATTTTTTTTGTAAAAAAGAAGCCCTGCCGTCTGGCAGGGCTTCTGCTCCTGTCACACAAGTGGCAGGAGCGAGCCTAAAGTTATTTTTATTTGCTTACGGTTGTCTCTGTTGATACTGGCTTATCGTTGTCGAGTGTGCAGATTGCAACGCGATTCCAGCTTTCTTCTTCAAACATGTGGCCGATACCCATGCCTTCTGCCTTAATTCTGTCTGCATTGATGCCATATTTGCTTACGAGCATGTTCTTGACAGATTCTGCGCGCTGGTTAGCGAGGCGTTCGTTGACTTCGATCGGACCATCTTGTGAAGCATAACCCTTGATGCTTACAGTAGCCTGTGGGTGATTCTTAAGATAGGATGCAACTGCTGCTACGTTTGGAAGCTGGTCTGCAGGAACATTGTAGCGACCGATTGCGAAGTTGACATATCTTACTGTGCTGAGGAAGTCCTGAGTCTCCTTAACTACGACAGGCTTTTGATTTTTCAGCTTCTGGAGTTCAGATGCCAAAGCCATATTTTCATTATTGCTTGCATTGAGAGCGTCGCCTGCTGCAGCGAGATCAGCTCTAAGGTTGCTGACTTTTTCATTGAGGGCTGCAATCTCATCAAGATTGTAGTTGGGCACACTGTATTTGAAGCCATCTCCAAGTTTCACTGAAACTCCTGCCATAATGTTGAATGTAGCCTTGTCTGCATTATAGGCAGCTGATGTCTGGCTTACACCTGCATCGCTCATGTCCCAAAGTACGCTTGGGCGAATTGAGAGTGTCACATTGTCGCTTACATTAAAGTTGAAGTTCAGACCTGCTTTAGTAGCGAAGAAATTATGATCGGGAGTGTTTCCGGTCTGGTAGAGGTGACCCCAGCCAGCACCTGCTAATGCTTCAATGTCGAATACATTTTTTGTTCCATAAGGCTGGAAGAGTTTGAAAAGATTCACTGCTCCATAGGTGCCGACGTAGCTTGCGTCAAATGCTGTTGAGGAGTGCGTCATGCCGTTCCAGTTAGACGTGTTGACGGCTGCATCGCCTTCTACTCCAAGGGCAAATGCCGGTGTGATCTGCTTGCGGATATCGAGACCTGCTACTCCGCGCATATCTTTGAAGAACTTAGATCCTGACTTTAGAGGAGTTGTAGCGCCACCTTGTACGCCGATCGACATGTTGCTGAAGAAACCTGGTTTCTGGAGTGATTCCTGGGCCATCATGGTTGCCGCTCCTGAAAGAAGGACTGCTGCGGCGAGTAATGTTTTTTTCATAGTTGTGCGTTTTTTTAAGTTGGTAAATTAAGATAGTTTTGTTTTGCGGTTTACAGCTTCAATGAAGGAGTTATCCGTTTCAGTGAAATTGTACCATTAAAACACACGTGTCGGCAAAACGGCTTAAAGGTTCTTAAAAAAATAGCTGTTTTTAACATTTTTTAAGTTAAAAACAGCCTAAGAGATTTATGAATTACTTGATATTTTGAAATTAACGTATTGATTATTAATTTCTTGATGGCAATATCTCAAATGTGGCCTCCACGGGATAATGATCGGAAGTATTTATACGGTGACGCTTTGTCTTAAGTGCTTTCAGTTGATAGCCCCGATAGAAAATCTGGTCTATATGGAAGAGGAAAAGAAACTGATTGAATGTATTGGTAGGGCCAAAGCTCGTTTCCGAATAAGCGTCTTGAAAGCCGGCTTTCTTCATCAGACGATACGACCAGCTTCCAGGCACATCGTTGAAGTCGCCGCATGCGATCAAGGTGTTGATCCCGGATGTAGTCTGGATCATTTCATTCACATTTTGAGCCCTTGTGCGAAATGCTTCACCAAGTTTCGGGAATATCTCATATCGGAATTCCGTATAGCTTTTCTTTGCAGTTCTCACTCCTCTGATTTCAGTCACGACTTCTCTTTCCGTATCGTTAAGATCGTAAGATGTCATGTGGAAATTGATAATAGGCACTTTAAACCCATTTATATTGACTTCGAAAAGAGCCCATCTACGATTCTTACTCCAATACTCATCATCTTGAGACTTACTTTTGATAGGCACCACTTCCACAGGATATTTTGACAATACCTTCAAGTCTTGACTATACCATGAGGATGATGAACTTGCCCGATATGGATAGGCATGATAGAGAGAGTCAATCAATCCTCTGCTCCAATGATGTATCTCAGACGGATCTTCGAGGTTTATGAGTTCCTGCAGGCAAATTATATCCGCATCGCTCTCTATGAGAAATTGTATTGCCCGATTGCCGGGGGCTTCCGACTTTGTGGTATCGGCAAGATGGAGGCAATTGAAAGTCATAAGCCTGAAAGTGCGGCTCTCATTTTGTGCCTCTTTGGAAAAGGCAATAGGAGTCACGTCTTTCAGAGTTCCCCATCCTACGAATAGAGTCACTCCTGCCGCGGCTGCCATAATTATCCTGCCCGACAGCAACCATGCAATTCCAACGATAAGTGTGGCTATTGCAAGATAGGGGAGTGCAAGTGCAAGCACCGACGGCAAGGTCATATATTCCGGATTGCATTTCCCTCCATATGCGGCTGCAATCGTCACGATAAATAGTATAATTGATACTATCTTCAAGAAAAGGCGGATTAGTGGCGAGATTATTATCATATCATTTATTGCTAAGTTTCTTGGAAAGTTCATTTAGTTCTTTGCGTTCCCTATTCGATAGGCTCTCATAGCCTGATAGTTTTATCTTCTCAAGAAGCGAATCAAGGCGCTCCATGTCTGTTTGGCGTTGCTTTAGCACGCGAACCATCGTGTCAGCACTCCTATTATGATCTGATTTTGAGTCTCTGTACCTACTAAAAGAAGGAATCCTTTTAGTAAGGTCGATTCCGTTGCGTAGTAGTAATCCAAGAGTGACGCCCCATAGCAAGCCCCCGATATGGGCTGCCTGATTGCCACCTCCCCCAAAGAATGTCAGCAGACAGCAGACAACAGCCACCCACTTCAGTTTCACTTCCCCAATTAGGAAGAGATGGATGGTATGGTCAGGAAGGCGGATGGCTGCTACACACATCACCGCTATTACTGCAGCGCTGCATCCGCAAAGCCATCCTGTGCCATAGCCTAAGGCTGCAGCAGCTAAGAAAAAGAGTCCACCCGCAATGCCGCCACCTATGAATGCAAGCAAGAGATGGCGGTCAGAAAGAGTAATGAGCATTATGCGGCCAAACCAATAGAGCCAAAGCACATTGAAAAGCACATGGAGCACATCAAAATGCACACACATATATGTTAGTAATGTCCAAGGGCGAGTAATGAAGAGAGAAAACAGCGATGGAAGAGTGAGCCATTCAGCCACTGGCACATAGAAGTGAAGCAGACGTCCGGCTATGGTCAGGATCATGACAATAAGCCATGTCGCTGACTCGCCAACCGTAAGCCAAGTCAGCACCGTGCTTCCTCCACAATATCGTTTACACTTATCTATGATTGTCATGAAAAAATTCATTAATAACTGATAATTTTGCAATGTTATTGTTGAAATTCGGTGCAAATATACATTATAAACTTCAAATATGCAAATGCAAAATCAAACTTATTGTTTCCGTTAAGAAGATATATGTTTGTCTGAAATAAGGTCAAAGTGAAATTAGTAATAATATTAAGAAAAATACCTTGTTGATTGAAATTTTCAACTTTTTTTCGTATATTTGCGAAATCATTATTATCAAAAAGTCATTAAATATTTAAGACCTTTATTCATAAACTTATAGATCATAAAGATTCCCCAATTTGTGGTATGGGCTCTAAATGCAAAACTATTCAAAGGATTTTTTGGCTTTGCGATTGACACTGCTTAGCCAGTTATCTTAATTTTATTGAACCACTGAGTACTATATGATTAGAAATATTCTCATAATATCAATATTGATAATCCTTTATGGCTGTAAAGACCAATATACAAAGGAGCTTGACCATATAAATATCTTATGTGAGAGCAATCCGAGTTTAGCTATGTCTGAGCTTGATAAATTGGCAGCCCACACTATGACGGAAAAAAATCGTCATCGTTACGACCTCTTAACAATAAAAAGTCATGACAAGGCATATGTATGTCATACATCGGATAGCCTAATATTGGATGTTTTAGAGTGGTATGGAAAGCATAAGGATAGTCCCTTTTATCCAGAAGCTTTATATTATGGAGGTCGCGTCTATTCAGACATGGGAGACTATCCTACTGCACTTGGCTATTATCAACAAGCACTTGACAAATACCCGGATGATAACAAAAATGCGTTAATGAGATCTCGAGTATTGAGTCAGATGGGAAGACTTCTTGAAACTCTTGGTATGAGATCTCAAGCAATACCTTACTTAGAAGAGTCCATTAATATTATGCAAAGGTATCCTAATAAGGATTATGAACTTGCATATGAGTATGCGTTGCTTGGCTTGTGTTATCTCTATTTAGACAAGAGCTCGGAGGCTCTAAACAATATGACAAAAGCAATCAATTATTCCAAGTCATTGCCTCTAAGTGATCAAGCAAATATTAAAGTGGAATTAGCAGATATTTTCCTCACAGAAAATAAAATAGATTCGGCTTTAGGGCTTATAAGGGGATTGCCCGAGGAGGTGGATTCGGATTATCTGTATTTTACACTTGCGAAGGCTGCACGCATTTATAGAAAAGCTAATATCAATGACACTGCTTATACTTATGCAAATAGACTTATTAGATGTGGTATACCTGGATATGCCAAAACCGGTTTTCAAGTTATATTCTCTTTGGAAGATATAAACTTATTTCCTAAAGATTCCATAGTAAGTCTAATTACAGAATATAAGAATACAATTGAAGAATATTTGGATAGATATGAGGCTGAGAGTGTGATGCTCCAGAATTCTGCGTATAATTATCAAGTCCATGTCAGAGAAAGAGAAAATTCAGAAAGAGATAGACAACACCTGTATATAGGTTTGATAATGCTTGTGGCTGTCGTTGCTATTATGATGGCGGTTGTTTGGTATTTACGCGCACGTAACATGGCTTTGTTGGTGAAGTTTCATAACTCAATGGAGTTGATCAAACGCCTTAAAGAAGAATCTACACAATGTAAAGATTCAGTAGAAAAAACTTTCGTAGAAGAATCTGGTCTTTTACAAAACGATGCCGCTGTATCTCTTAAGACTAAAAAAGAAAAAATGCTTGGTGAAATTCAATCCATCTTAGATAATGACTCTCATGGTATAGTGTCCTTGGATATTTTTCATTCAGATATTTATCATCAATTGACTAAAAAATTGAAAGAGGGTAAAGGCATAACCGAAAATGAAGAATTATGGTCGAAAATAGAGGAAACCATAGAGAGTGCTTCCCCTGGCTTCAAGTATCGTCTTCAAATCTTAACCGAAGGTAAACTCACGGCAGCCGAACTTAAGGTGGCGCTTATGATTAAATGTGGATTTTCTCCAACACAGACAGCTATATTAATAAATCGTACGAAGAATACTGTATCTTCCCAGCGAGTTTCTATTGCAAGAAAAATACTTGGAGCGAATGCCTCATCTAAAATGATTGATGCTATAATCATTTCAACGTAAGCTATTTTCTTTTATGTTTTACTGCAAAAAAAAGCAAGAATTCTTATTTTCGTACTTTTTTAGTACTAAAATTATCGAATTATCTATAGCTTTTGTATATCTTTGCGGCATGAAAAAGTTTTTAACAATATACAGAAAATAAAAATTATGAAGGAGTGGAAATTTATAGGTGTGACGGCATTGTTGTTGTCTTCGATTTGTATGCCATCGTTTGGACGGGATTACACGAATTATATTTGTCCTGGTACAATATGGAAAGTTCGTCAATACGAAATACCACACCCGCCAAATCCGGTAAATTATCATATTGATTTATATTCTGTAGAAGATGCTTTTGTCGATGATAAAAAATGTTTGGCAGTAAAGAGCGATCATTCTGAGGATGTTTTAAAATATCTATATGTTGAAGAAGATAAGGTGTGGATACTTTCTTCCGACACTCAAGGTTGGGAGTTACTCTACGATTACGGTTTGAAAGAAGGCGAAGAGTGTCAAGTGTCTTTGAAGGGTTATGGGTACACAGCCAACATTCGATATTCTACTGAAGGTTACTTTTCAGATTTCCCCCAAATTCCATATATCGAGGTGCTTGACATATCTGATGAAGATATTCCAAACTCTTATTGCCCAATAATCCAATGGATTCCTGGCATTGGTTCAACAATGGGGCTTTCTGCCAATGCTATAGGTAACGTGACGGGAGATGTGGGTTCAAAGTTGCTGGAAGTAGTTCATGAAGGAGTGATAGTTTACAGCACAGAAAATTCAGACTCCAATGAAGTTAAGAATATAGATTCTAAGTCTTCAGAAGTCGAAGATATATATAATTTGATGGGCCAGAAGATAGGTCGTCCCATAAGCAGTGGAATATATATCAAAAATGGCAAGAAATTGATTCTGAAATAAATCAAAAAAGGTGTTTCATAACTAACTATGAAACACCTTTACTAGTTTTATAAAATCGTTAAAATCGGTGGAGCATACCTTTCTTTTTCCAATAGAGTAGGATGAAGATACCGAAGAGCATACCACCGAGGTGGGCGAAATGAGCCACAGTGCTCATGCTGCCGCTTACTCCGAGGAAGAATTCGATCACTCCATACCCAATCACCATATACTTAGCCTTGATGGGCACCGGAATGAAGAATAGATAGAGGGGCATATCTGGGAAGGTAAAAGCGAATCCAAGCAATATACCGTAGATCGCACCTGATGCGCCTATGGTCACCATCATCGACTTGAAGTCTGATATAGCCTGAATCCATTTGGCATCCCCACTTTGCACTGCTGCATCCACAATCTCTCTCATATGTTCGGAAGTCAGACCATTGAGGCGAGCTATGCCATCTATATATTCTGATTTCCATGTCAGTTCCCATACACCTTCCTGTACAAGGGCAGCCCCGACGCCGCAGACGAGATAGAACATAAGGAAGCGCTTTGCTCCCCACACTTGTTCAAGTATGCGTCCAAACATCCAAAGAGAAAACATATTGAAAAGAATGTGTGCCGGACTGTGAGGGTCGTGCATAAACATATAGGTCACGATCTGGGCAGGATTGAAAAGAGAGCTCCCAAACATATGGAGTCCGAGCCGATCTACAAGAGTCTTAGAAAAGCCCGGCACTAAGATTTCGGCGAGCCACACAATAAGATTGATTATTATAAGGTTTTTAGTCACCGGAGGGATGGAACGCCACCAACTGCCGGAATTAGATCCGTTGTACATATTTTTCTTCTTTTGGAGTTTCTATGCTGTTTTACGATGCAAATTTAACAATTTTAGTCCGTATTTATGGCGTATCAGGGCTAAAAACATATAAATTTAAATTTTTTTTAAATTTTTTTGATTGAAAAGTTTGTAATTAACGTTTTTAACACTATATTTGCGTCTTGAAAAGTGTTTTGATTTAAAACATAAGAAAAATCATATAACAAACCAAAATTTAGAATTATGAATAAGACAGATCTAGTCAATGAGGTAGCAGCCAAAGCTGGACTCAGCAAGGTAGACGCAAAGAAGGCCCTTGATGCTGTGCTCGAATCAATTGAACAGGCTCTCGCTAACGAAGACAAAGTGCAGCTCATCGGCTTCGGCACTTTCGCTGTAGTAGAGAAACCAGCTCGTGAAGGCATCAACCCACGTACTAAAGAAAAAATCCAAATCGAGGCTCGCAAGGTCGTTAAGTTCAAACCTGCCGATGGTCTTGGAAAGTAATTGATACTTTAGATCCCTAAAGTAAAAAAAATATTGAAAATTCAGCAGGCTTCTTTCTCTTTATGGAAGGATGCCTGTTGTTTTTTTTGTTTATCTCGGTATTTATTGTTAAATTTGCATACAAATTTGACACATATACAAATGAAAATTGAATCTATAATTACTCAAGGCGTGAGCGATGCAGTAAAGGCTCTCTACGCTATTGATTTTCCTGCTGATAAGATCCAGCCTCAGCAGACAAAAAAGGAATTTGAGGGAAACCTTACTATTATGTCTTTCCCATTTCTTAAGGCTTCTCACAAGTCGCCCGAAGCCACTGCGACTGAGATAGGAGAGTGGCTTGTGGAGAATGTGCCGGCAGTTGAGAAATTCAACGTGGTAAAAGGTTTTCTTAATATATCAGTCAATCCAACATTCTGGCTCACAACTCTTCATGCTATAGCAGAAGATCCTGAGTTTGGCATTCGCCATGCCGATGAGAACTCAGACTTGGTAATGGTGGAATATTCCAGCCCCAATACCAACAAACCCCTTCATCTCGGGCATGTCCGCAACAACCTTCTTGGCTATTCTCTTTCGCTTATTCTTGAGGCAAACGGCCATAAGGTGGTGAAGACAAATATTGTCAACGACCGAGGAATCCATATCTGCAAGTCGATGCTTGCGTGGAAGAAATGGGGAGAAGGTGCCACTCCTGAATCTACAGGCAAGAAGGGCGACCATCTTATTGGAGATTTCTATGTGCTTTTCGACCGTCATTTCAAAGATGAGGTTAAGAGCTTGATGGAGAAAGAGGGTCTTACGGAAGATGAGGCAAAGGCAAAGTCTCCACTGATGCTTGAGGCTCGCGAGATGCTCCGCAAATGGGAGGCAGGCGACAAGGAAGTGCGTGATCTCTGGAAGATGATGAATGAATGGGTATATGCCGGTTTCGATGAGACCTACAAGCGTCTTGGTGTTGGTTTCGACAAGATATATTACGAGAGCGACACATATCTTCAGGGTAAGGATCTTGTGCTTAAGGGTCTTGATGAAGGTATAATGTATCGGAAGGAAGACGGCTCTGTATGGGCAGACCTGACTCCCGACGGACTTGACCATAAGCTTCTCCTTCGAGCCGACGGCACATCTGTCTATATGACTCAAGACATCGGCACAGCTAAACTCAGATATCAGGATTATCCAATTGACAAGATGATCTATGTGGTAGGTAATGAACAAAATTATCACTTCCAGGTATTGTCGTTGCTTCTTGACAAACTCGGTTTCAAGTGGGGTAAGGATCTGACACATTTCTCTTATGGAATGGTAGAGCTTCCTGAAGGAAAGATGAAAAGCCGTGAGGGAACAGTAGTGGATGCCGACGACCTTATTGACAAGATGATTGCTGATGCAGCCGAGACAGGTGCTGAGCGCTTTGCAGATATGCCGGAAGAAGAGCGTGCTGAAGTGGCTCGAATCGTGGGAATGGGAGCTCTTAAGTATTTCCTCTTGAAGGTTGATCCTCGCAAGAATATGCTCTTTAATCCGAAGGAATCAATTGATTTCAACGGCAATACCGGGCCTTTCCTTCAGTATACATATGCCCGCGTGCAGTCTGTGCTTCGCAGAGCAGGAGATGATTTTGATCCTCTCTATATGCCTACGGCAATACCGAATGAGGCAGAGTCAGACCTGATTCAGAAAGTGGCAGATTTCCCGGAAGTGGTGAAAGAAGCTGGAAGGTCATATAGCCCGTCGCTAATCGCAAATTATTGCTTCGAGCTTGCCAAGGAATACAACCGGTTCTATCATGACTATAGCATCTTGAAGGAAGAGAATACAGGTGTGCGTCAGCTCCGACTAATTCTTAGCTATGTAGTGGCTCGCACTTTGAAGACCGGTGTCGCCCTCCTTGGCATGGAGATGCCTGAGAGGATGTAATTAAACCGAAAGGCATGTTTCTTTGTCTATATAAGTGTATATCGGACCGATTGGTCCATTAGTCTAACTAAATCAAAAAAAATATGTATTCAGATTACAATAATCCTCAGCAGACTCCTCCTCCATATTATGGTGGAGCAGCAGTAGCACGCCAAGCTAATTCAGTCATGAAGCGTGTCTATGTCCGTATGTTTATCGGACTTCTCGTATCGGCTTTCTGCGCTCTCGGAGTCGCTTCAAGTCCGACAATGCTAAATATCATTTTTGGCAATCAGATTGTGTTTTGGGGATTGATTATTGCAATGTTTGCTATGGCAATCCTTATTCCTGTCCGGATGCAAAAGATGTCAAGTGGGACGGTGCTTGGGCTTTTCCTCGTATATTCTGCTCTTATGGGAACCTTCCTCAGCAGTATATTCTTGGCGTATAAGATGTCGGCGATCGTAGCAACATTCTTCATTACCTCTGGCACTTTCGGCGCGATGACTGTCTACGGATATTTCACCAAAGCAGATCTTACCAAGATGGGTTCTTTCCTGATGATGGCACTCTTCGGCTTGATAATAGCAATGGTTGTCAATATCTTCTTGCACAGCAACACGATGGGATATATCATTTCAATCGTAGGTGTGCTCATCTTTACTGGTCTCACAGCTTGGGATACACAGCAAGTGAAGCAGCTTGCCGCAGCCAATCTTGATCCGGCTCTTGCCGACAAGCTTGCTACAATGGGAGCAATGAATCTTTATCTTGATTTCATCAATCTCTTCCTCTTCATCTTGCGAATTTTCGGTGGCAACCGTGACTAAATGATATAATATTGGCCTGCAGTGTCTAAGACGCTGCAGGCCATTTTCTTTTTTATATGTGATCAGTCGGACCTGTCTGATTTGTCTGACTCAAACTACAATAACAATGACAAAATACCCTAAAATCGGCATCCGCCCTACTATCGACGCTCGTCAGGGTGGTGTGCGTGAAAGTCTTGAAGACAAGACCATGAATCTTGCTAAGGCCGTAGCAGACCTTATTTCAACTAATCTTAGATATCCTGATGGCTCTCCGGTGGAATGTGTGATTGCCGATGGCACTATCGGTCGCTTTCCTGAGACAGCTGCCTGCGCAGAAAAATTCGAGCGTGAAGGCGTAGGCGCGACAATTACCGTGACATCTTGTTGGTGCTATGGTTCTGAGACCATGGATATGCATCCACATTGGCCGAAGGCAGTGTGGGGATTCAACGGCACAGAACGTCCCGGTGCTGTATATTTGGCGGCAGTATTGGCAGCCCATGCTCAAAAAGGGCTTCCTGCTTTTGGTATCTACGGTCGCAATGTTCAGGATCTGGATGACAATAGTATTCCTGCTGATGTGCAGGAAAAGCTCCTTCGTTTTGCTCGGGCAGCCCTCGCAGTGGCTCTTATGCGTGGCAAATCATACCTTTCTATTGGGTCTGTTTCGATGGGTATTGCCGGGTCTATAGTAAATCCGGATTTCTTTCAGGAATATCTCGGAATGCGCACAGAATCTGTCGATGCCACAGAGATCATACGCCGTATGAGCGAAGGTATCTATGACAAGGAGGAGTATGAAAAGGCTATGGCGTGGACAGAAAAATACTGCAAACCTCGTGAAGGAGAGGATTTCAAGAATCGTCCTGAGAAGAAAAAGACACGCGAGCAGAAGGAAGCTGATTGGGAGTTCGTAGTCAAAATGACTCTTATCGTGCGCGACCTGCTTAAGGGAAATCCGAAATTGAAAGAAATGGGCTTCAAGGAAGAAGCTCTCGGACACAATGCCATTGCAGGTGGCTTCCAGGGACAGCGTCAGTGGACTGATTTTTATCCTAACGGAGATTTCACGGAAGCTTTGCTCAATACCTCTTTTGACTGGAATGGTATTCGAGAGGCATTTGTGCTTGCTACTGAAAATGATGCTTGCAATGGAGTGGCAATGCTTTTCGGCCATCTTCTCACTAACCGGGCACAGTTCTTCAGCGATGTGCGTACTTATTGGAGCCCGGAAGCTGTCTATCGTGTGACGGGCAAAGAACTGACAGGACGTGCCTCAGGCGGCATGATCCATCTCATCAATTCCGGAGCTACTACACTCGACGGTACAGGACAGTCGGTAGATGCCAATGGTGTTCCGGTGATGAAGCAGCATTGGGAGATGACAGAGACTGATATGGAAAAATGTCTTGAAGCTACCACATGGTATCCGGCAGACCGCGACTATTTCCGTGGCGGTGGTTTCTCTTCAAACTTCCTTACAAAGGGAGGTATGCCGGTCACAATGATGCGCCTTAATCTTGTAAAAGGACTTGGTCCCGTGCTTCAGATAGCAGAGGGATGGACGGCTGATGTCGATCCTGAAATAAATAAAGTTCTTGATATGCGAACTGACCCGACTTGGCCTACTACATGGTTTGTGCCCCGACTTTGTCCTGACAGGGATGCATTTAAGGATGTATACTCTGTGATGAACAATTGGGGAGCTAACCACGGTGCCATATCTTATGGCCACATTGGTAAAGATCTTATTACACTCGCTTCTATTCTTCGTATTCCGGTGTGCATGCACAATATAGAAGAAGAGGATATCTTCCGTCCAGCTTCTTGGAATGCCTTCGGAATGGATAAAGAAGGTGCTGACTACCGTGCCTGTGCAGCCTATGGGCCTATTTATAAATAAAGATTAAATACTAAAGAAAAAATTTTACAAGTCTGAATTATTTAATCTTTAATAATTTATAATTCTTAAATCATATCATGAAAGATAATAATCAAGCACATTCACTCTTGAGCATGAACGGCGTAAGCTATTTGGTGCCGTTTATACTCATTACAAGTTGTTTTGCCCTCTGGGGATTTGCCAACGATATCACCAACCCGATGGTAAAGGCATTTTCCAAGATATTTCGTATGAGTGTGACCGATGGCACCTTGGTTCAGGTAGCATTCTACGGCGGATATTTCGCCATGGCATTCCCTGCAGCTATCTTTATACGTAAGTTTTCTTACAAGGCCGGTGTCCTTCTCGGACTCGGTCTGTATGCTTGCGGAGCGTTTCTCTTCTATCCCGCAATGCTCACAGGAAGTTACTATCCATTTTTGATAGCGTATTTTATCTTGACTTGTGGACTCTCTTTTCTTGAGACGAGTTGTAACCCATATATCCTTTCTATGGGACCGGATGAGACAGCGACTCGTCGACTCAACATGGCGCAGTCGTTCAATCCCGTCGGTTCTCTGATGGGAATGTGGGTGGCAATGAATTTCATTCAAGCACGTCTTAACCCACTCGAGACTGAACAGCGCGCGCAACTTAGCGACGCTGAATTCGAGGCTGTGCGCGATGCCGATTTGCTGACGCTCATCACTCCTTACGTTTTCATAGGGATCGTAGTAGTGCTGATGTTTGTCGTGATTGCTGTAGTAAAGATGCCAAAGAATGGAGATAAGTCGCACACGATAGACTTTTTCCCGACACTCAAAAGGATTTTCTCAACGACTCGCTATCGTGAAGGTGTCATCGCTCAATTCTTTTATGTAGGAGCACAGATTATGTGCTGGACATTTATAATTCAGTATGGCACTCGCGTATTTATGCTTGAGGGAATGGGAGAGAAGGCTGCGGAAGTGCTCTCACAGAAATACAATATAATTGCAATGGCAATATTCTGTGGCAGTCGCTTCATATGCACATATCTGCTTCGCTACATCAATGCAGGTCGACTTTTGGCTGTGCTTGCTACGGCAGCAGCATTACTCACTGTAGGCGTTATAGTATTCCAAGATATATTTGGATTGTACTGTCTGGTCGGGGTGTCTGCATGTATGTCGCTGATGTTCCCTACCATATATGGAATCGCGCTTGACGGAATGGGTGATGACGCTAAGTTTGGAGCAGCTGGACTAATTATGGCAATTCTCGGAGGTTCAGTCCTTCCTCCTCTTCAGGCAAAGATTATAGATTGTGTTGAAATTAGTGGATTCCCTGCAGTCAATCTGTCGTTTATCCTCCCATTTATATGCTTTATTGTCATAATTGTCTATGGTATCCGCTGCAGCCGCAATCGTTCCTGACAACTTGTCGTTTTGACATATTGGAATTCAGAGCCCATCTCAAGTTTTATGAGCTGGGCTCTCAATAACCTTTTACTACACATCTGAGGCTTACATACCATATGTAGGCCTCGCATTTTTTAGCCAATCCGGTCTGATTTAGAGCTGAAGCATATCTTTTCACTTGCCTGATGTAGGCTTCATCATTGCGGTGCTCTCCAAATTTATAGTCTACTACGACTACTGAGCCGTCAGGGCGGATGACTATCCTGTCTGGACGACGTACTTTCCTGCCAATCACTATGCCACGTTCGTTGATGACTTTGTTTCCTTTGGCAAACCAACCGTAGCTGCTCACACTTTCAAAAGCGTCAGTCAGTTGCTTTTCCAACACCTCCATCTGTTGCCGACTTATTTGTCCGGAACTTTTAGCCCTTAGCAATGCCTTATGAATGTCATCCGAAGTATTGATATGCTCCATTATGCTGTGCATTAATTCTCCGTATAGTCGCAATTCTTCTGACTCCTCTGCATCCGTGGTGATTTCTTCATCCTTAAGGTCGGTTGGCAATGGATCTTGGTCTTGGGCATTTGGATCCTTATAGATAAGGGAAGGTATTATTGCGCCGCATCTGTAGTCGGATGTTACTTTATTTTCTGAAGTATCTTCTTTCTTCTTGTGTCCTTCTGATATTTCATCATGGTTGAGTTTTTCTCCATAACTCCATGACCGGTTTTCTGTATCGACTGTGATTTCATCAGCCAATGGTATCCAATCTGCAGCGTCAGGATAAGATTCTTTCAAGTCTGAGATTATATCGTCAGCCTCAGCTCCGCATTTCCATAAGAAGAAGCCAATACGATTGCTGTCTGTGACAGAGCCATCATCCTTAAGCTTGCAAGGAGAATAGATATATAGTTCATCAATCGCTCGAGTATATGCCACATATGCCATATTGACTTTGTCAGTCATATAGTTGTGAAGATATTTCTGGTAAGTGTCTCTATGGATGGTGTCTTCAAGCTTTGGCTCACTCCAGATTGGTATCCAAGGAATTTGTGGTATTCCCTCAGCTTCCGAAAGATCAGGCTGCACCCATAGCCATTCCTTCTGGAATGAAGACATCGGTTTTATGGTTTGTTTAGAATAGGGCACGATGACGCATCTGAATTCCAGACCTTTCGACTTGTGTACGGTCATTATGTTGACTGCATCTGCATCTTCCGGCGAAGATATTGACTTATAGCGCCCTTTTTTATCCCACCATTGTAAGAATGACGCGATGTCGGCTGTATGCGCTTCGCAAAATTCAATCACCATATCTTGCAAAGCAGCTAAGAAGGCAGCTTCCGATTGCCTGGAGTGAGGAGGTATGAATTGACGGATAATATTCTCTACAAGAGCAGGAAGCACTGTCGTGCTCATTTTGGCAAGCATGTCACGAATAGAGTCAGGATCGTATTCTCCGTCGAGAAATCTTGTCAGCAGTTCGGAAAGTGGCACTCCCGGATTGCGCATGGCAAAGAAACTGAAGTCTGCCCTCAGCTTGCTCCATTCTCCAGCTCCCTTTTCTTTTCTTTCCTCTTTCGGATTGAGTTTTGCCTTTGTGCCGTTGTTGATGGCTTCAAGAATTGATATGACAGTCTGCACGGCTGGAGACTCTCCGGCTTGTAGGGAGTCTGCGCTAATGAAGTTGATTTTCCGCTCGATATCATTCCTTAGATTATAGAGCATGATGCGTTCTATAATCTTTGTGCCTTGTTCGTGGGTGTCTACAAGCACAGCAATTTCGCTCATTTCATAACCACGTCTCAGCATGTCGGCTATAAGTTCAGGAATCTCATCGAAATGTGCAGGAAAATCATCGTCGCCCGATTGAGTCTCGAAAAGTTGTATTTTCACATACCCTTTCTGTTCTTTATGAGAGGCAGGCTGCACGGTGTTAGAGTATAGCTGTTCCATGCTTTCTCCAAGTTGCTTGGAGAAATATCGGAAGAAAAGGTTGTTGAATTTCACTATCCGCAGACTGCTTCGCCAATTGGTGTTCTCAGCAGGGGTATTTCCACATTGCCGGCATGTTGCTGAGAATTCATTTGGCACTTTAGTCGTGATAAGGCTCGGGTCGGCATTGCGAAAACGGTAAATGCTTTGTTTCGCATCGCCAATTATTAGGTTGTCGTTGCCTTTACCCTCACTTTCTTTAAGAAGAGGTCTTAGATTGTGCCATTGGAGATTGCTGGTATCCTGAAACTCATCTATGAGGAAGTGCTCCAATCGGCTGCCAAGGCGTTCGTAGACAAATGGTGCGTCATCCTCTCCAATGATGCGTCTAAGTATGGAATTTGTCTCACCAAGTTCTACCGTATTGCTATCAGTCAGGAATAGTCTTGAATTGTTTCTGACACTCTGAAGCAGTCCGACATATGGCATCGTGACGCGGTAGATTTTCCATCTTCTCATCTTATCAGACAATGCCTCGTTGCGCCATTCATCGTGGAAGTTAAACATTTGCACAGCAAGCTCTTCTATATGGTCTTCAACTGATGTGCCTAAATGTGGATTATCTTTTTTCGGATGAAAGACTCTTGTTTTAGCTCCTTTCCGGTCAAATTTCGGTTTATCGAAATCGGCGGTTTTGTCTTTATCTACGGCATGATCCCAATTCCAAATCTCAGCCATTTTCTTGACTCTGGATGCAAGGTATGTTCCGGCTGTAGCATCCATGTCAAGACCTGCATCCTTAAAGGCATCTCTTACAGCGCGGGCTGCTATTCTCATTTTGCTGAACTTTTCGCGCAGATCTTTTTCGTATAGATGGCATAGTTGATGGAACGTTCTGAAAAAATCGGGATTCTCTTCGAAATATCTGTCTAAACTTTCCCTGATTTCTTTGAAATCTTCTTTAGCAAGATTCCTGCTGGCATTCAGTATTTCCCCATAGACGCTGTGGCGGTTTTCATTTTTTTGGAAGATATTCCATCCCTTTCCGGATGCAGCTTTGGTTTTCATCATGCTCTCTATCCAAGATGCACCTTGCGAAGATTTATCCTCTGCGTCTACTTCATCAAGAGTAGTGTCGAGACCCATTTGTGTGACATAATTTGAGTCGAGCTCCAACTGATAGGTATCGTCAAGATCGGCTTCGTAGGCAAATGTGCGGAGCACAGTCTGGAAAAATGAGTCGATTGTAGATACTTTGAAATCGCCATAATCGGTCAGCAACACTTTGAGTGCATATTTGCATACGGAAGCTATTTCCTGAGGACTGCATTCGAATTGCTCGGTGAACTCTTTTAGATAGTCTACCTTTGTGATCGGGATGGCAGGAGTCCATGAGGCCAATGAGTTAAGCTTTTCTACAATGCGTAGCTTCATCTCATTGGTTGCCTTATTAGTGAAGGTGATGGCGAGTATATGCTGAAGTGCTTCCCGAAGTCCACGGACGGGGCGAAGCCTGCGTTTGCCCGATTCGTCTGATTCAGAAATGTAATATTCTATAAATTTCTTCGCCAGTGTATATGTCTTTCCTGATCCGGCGGACGCTCTTTGAAGCTGCAGCATTTTCTTAACCTTTCACTCGGAATCCCATTTCTTTAAGCTGAGTGATGACATCAGCTTTCCTGTCTCCTTGGATAAGAATTTCGCCTCCGCGTGCACTTCCTCCGGTGCCAAGTTTCTTGCGCAGGGACCGACCTATTTCTTCTATTTCATCGTCAGAAATATCAAATCCTTCTATGATTGTGGCGGTCTTCCCTCCACGTCCTTTTTTCTCAATCAGCACGTGGAGGGGAGACTTTTGTTTGTTAGATTTTTCGCTTGTCTGCTCCTCATTTGGTGAAGCGGGGGAATCCTCTCCTTCCGGAAGCCCGCTCAGGGAGGCAAGTGCATCCTTCCAATCCATAATATTTAGAATTTAGATGTCTAATCGTACAACGTACAACTTACAACGTCATAATCAAAGTTTTTCTCTGATTTCCTTTACGGTGGCGCAACGTGCCACAAGTTCACCATTGCTATTGTAGATGAAGAATGTGGGGAGTTGGCCTACGTTGTATTGTAAGAACACTTTGTCTTGTCCGGCAGAAGGATCAAGTACAGTTGTCCAGGGAAGGTTGCCTGCAGCTTCGCGCCATCCATATTGGTCACGGTCCGGACTGACATTGTAGATGTCGATTTTTCCTGCCCTGTATAATTCGGCAAGCTGACGGTTGATTTCTGGTGAGGCTCCATCGCGCATGAGAGTGAAGGCTACGACTACCGGTTTCCCTTTCCCTACCATGTCAGAAAGCTTCTGTTCTTTGCCATTCTCATCGTTGAGGGCTATTTCAATCACCTTTATCTCTTCAGCATTGATGACCGTACGGATTCCGTTCTGGTCATTGTGGTGGCGCTGGGCAGCTCTGGCGAGGTTGAGGAGGAATGGAGCGTGAGCATCATCCGGACGGAAATGCTGATAATTGTTGGCTACTGCTACGATATATCGGTAATCCTCTGTGGTAGGATCAAACAGGGTCCTATTCCCTATAGTCTTGGTTAAAATATAGTAAGTCATTACATTCCCTCTGCCATCGTGCATATACTCGTTGTATATTCTCTTTTTGAAATTTTTCAGGGAGTCGGCATTGTCAATATAGGGAATGAAGGCTATGAGGTCTTTCTCAAACTGCGCCATACGGGTTGCCTGCTCTGTGCCTGTTACTGTGAAGTCATGACCGAAATTCCCTTTCGAACTGGTCACCGTTAAAGTCTCAGTAGAGTCTACAGGAAGATATATATATTTGTCGTCGAGCGTCAGACGGAAGATTTCCGGTCCACTTTGTTGAGGTTGTGTAAACTTGAAATTTCCTTTGCTGTCAGTGCGGGTGGAGTCTACGATAGTCCAATAGCCGGAATAGTCGGCCTTTTCAAGAAGCACTTTGTCATTATCACTGTCGGAGAGCTGACCCTCAATCTTAAATCCCTTTTCTCCGCATCCTCCTGCGAGCATAATGGCTGCCATTGAAGCTGCAGCCGCAAAGTATCTTGCTATTTTATTCATTGTTGTCTGCTGTTTTAGAAATAGCTATTATAGCTAATTTAGCTATAGAAGCTATTAGAGTCAAAAAATACTCAATTCAAAATACAAAATTATTTCTGCAAAGTTAATGAAAACTCTGCTCATTACCAATTATCTCCCCTACAAAATTCGCTTCGATACAAAAAAAGAGACTGATCTTTCCAATCAGCCTCCTTATAATCATGATAGTTAATCGTTGATAGTTAATCGTTAGAAGAAAAGTCTTTGGCTTTCTGAGCAGCCGCCTCTGATGTCTTGGAAGCAAATTCAGAAATTTTGCCAAGTGCCTGAGCTGCAAAACCACTCAACTTATCTTTAGCCTGATCCATCTTGTCGCCAAGTGCCTCCTTAGCATCTGCAAGCTTGTCTTGAAGGTTGTCTTTCAATTCAGAAGCCTTGTCTTGAGCTTGAGCGGCGGCTGCCTGGGCTGCCTCTTTGGCATCCGCAATTTTGTCGGCTGCCGCTGCCTTTACATCGGCATACTTTTCTGCTGCCATATCCTTGGCTGCTGCAAAACCTGACTCCGCTGCAATTTTCGCTGATTCTGATGATACTTCTGCTGCTGTTTTTGATACTTCAGCCGCTGCCTGAGCTGCGGCGAGATTTAAATTATTTTCCATAGTATTTGAGTTTTAAATGTTTAAATAATAATTCTTATAAATAATTACTATTTAAACGCTTGATCCAGTCCTATGGTTCAGATGCTCGCAGAATAATTATGCATTATGCATTCTGGAAAGGGCTTCGCGGGTTGCCTCATGCGTATTAAATGCTGTAAGCCTCAGATACCCTTCTCCTTCAGCCCCGAAGCCTGACCCCGGAGTGCCTACAATTCCGTGTGCCTTCAGAAGATAATCAAAAAATTCCCACGATGTCATGCCATCGGGAGTCTTGAGCCAGATATAAGGAGAGTCAACACCTCCGATCGCTTCATAGCCGGCTTCTGATAGAGAATTACGCATCATGCGTGCATTCTCCATATAATATTCAATAGTTTCTTCAATTTGAGTTCTTCCTTCCGGAGTATAGACAGCTTCAGCAGCGCGCTGAGAGATATAGGATGCTCCATTGAATTTGGTGCATTGACGGCGGTTCCAAAGTCGATTGAGACCTACTTCGTTTCCTTCCGAATCGCGACCCTTAAGAGCAAACGGCACCACTGTATATCCGCAACGTACACCCGTAAAACCCGCAGTCTTTGAAAAACTGCGAAATTCCACTGCCACTTCCTTTGCTCCTTCTATCTCGTAAATGCTGTGTGGCACATCTTCGCTATGGATATAAGCTTCGTATGCAGAGTCAAACAGTATAAGCGAACCTTCTTTATGTGCGTAATCCACCCATTTCTTTAGTTCAGAGCGTGTCATAGCTGTGCCTGTTGGATTGTTGGGGCTGCATAGGTAGATCACGTCTGGTCGCTCTTCAGGTAACTGTGGCACATAGTGGTTCTCTTTATTTATAGGAAGATAGATTATCTCTTCGTGGTGCTCACCTTGTCGTTTGCCTCCTCTGCCACCCATCACGTTGGTGTCGACGTAGACAGGATATACTGGGTCGGTCACTGCCACGGTGCTGTCTTGCGAAAGGATATCGAAGAAGTTTCCGAGGTCGCTCTTTGCCCCATCTCCGATAAAAATCTCATCGGCTGATATGTCGATTCCTCTTCTATGATAATCAAAATCTGCAATTTTATCGCGCAAAAATGAGTAACCTTGTTCCGGGCCATAACCATGGAAAGTAGCGGTGTTCGCTTCATCATCAACAGCACGATGCATAGCTTCGATAGCTGCCTTGCACAATGGGCGAGTCACATCGCCAATCCCCATACGAATCACTTTTACATCCGGATTCTTTTCTTGAAACTCTTTCACCCGTCTTGCCACTTCCGAAAATAGATATGACTCCGGAAGCAACAAAAAATTATCATTTACCTGTATCATTTTTTATAATTGAGAATTGCTCATTAATCGTTGAACGTTAATCATTAATAGTTAATCGTTCATCATTAATCGTTAATAGTTTATCGTTCCCTCGAAGACAGCGACCGCCGGTCCCGTCATAAGCACATGTCCGCGCTCATCAAGCCTTATCTTTAAGTCTCCTCCGCGCAAATGCACTGTCACATCATTGCCAGTGAGTCCACGCTGCATGGCTGCCACTGCCGTAGCGCAAGCACCAGTTCCGCAAGCCATAGTCTCGCCACTGCCGCGTTCCCAAACTCGCATCTCCACTTCATCTTTACCGACAACTTTGGCAAACTCAATGTTGGAACGATCGGGAAATCTTTTGTGTTTCTCAGCAAGTGGTCCTTGCCCAAGCACCATCGCATCAGAGGGCGTTTCCTCTGAATATACCACGAAATGTGGATTTCCCATAGAAATGATGCTTCCCGTAAGTTCCGTGCCATCGGATAGCTTGATTGTTTCCTCAATGGTCTCAATTTCCGGCAATCCCATATCTACCGTCACCCATGTCTCTTGATCGCACGGGTTTGCGTTTTCATCTATGTCTATGATTTTGACGCCAGAAAGTGAGTCGATTTCAAGATGATGCTTGTCGGTCAGACCCTTGTCAAAAACATATTTAGCTACGCAACGTATCCCATTGCCACACATCTTTCCTTCCGAACCGTCGGCGTTGAAAATACGCATCAGGAAATCAGCCTTATCTGACCTGCAAATCAGTATTATGCCATCTCCTCCAATACCCTTATGCCGGTCGCTTAGCTTAATTGCCAACTCACTGACATTATCAGGTACTCCTTCGCGGCAATCAATATAGACATAGTCATTGCCACATCCATGCATCTTTGTGAATCTCATATATTCAAAAATATCTAAACAATACTTACCTATAGACTAACGTCATACACCCTCGTTGCTTCCTTTTGCAATAGGATACGAAAGCATCAATATTGCCATGACACAGCAGATGTTGATTATCTGTCCTGACATCTGAGGATGTCCATATAAAAGGAATCCATTGATGAGCCCGTCAAGCCAGAATAAGATGACAGAAAGTGCCAACATCATAAACCAGACCATCGATCGTTTTATCAAGAGCATCGTGATGCTCAGACAAATAAACAGTCCGATAGCAATAAGCACGACGCCAATCCAAGTCTCAGTAGCTGATTCGCCATCGCTGATACTGATAATTCCCCCTACGATCCTCGCAATTCCAACGATATACGCCAGAACACTTCCACAAATAGACTGTATGCTCATATTAAATTACCTTTTATGCTGTTTTTCGATGCAAAATTAGCAAAAATCCATCAAAGTGCCATCATCTCCCGCATATTTTTTTGCCCACACTGCGTAGCCAAAGTAGTTAGCACGCTCCGCGTGCGTCCTTCACAGTCAAGCAAAGTAGTGAGCACGCTCCGCGTGCGTCCTGTCAAGTATAGCCACCAAGTCGCGCGATGACTCACTCGGAGAGTGCTAGCTACTCTTTTGTCACGCGATGACGCACTCGGAGAGTGCTAACTACTCTTTAGTCGCGTGATGACGCACTCGGAGAGTGCTAGCTACTCTTTAGTCTCGCAATGACGCACTCGGAGAGTGCTACCTACTCTCACCCTACTGGTCCCTAAATTCCAAACCACCGAATTCATACGTCCCAATAGGGAAACCTTTAGGATTATTCCGTATATATTCTACAAATTTTTTGTATTGGAGATCGCTACGCACCAACGTATCGAATGGCTCATCCTGCCACAACCGTCCTTTCCTTCCCAAATATCGGTTAATCCTCGTAGCGGAAAAACGCATTATGGATGACAATGTGTCAAGTAAAGATATTCCCGGAGCTGCCGATGCCAACATATGTACATGATTGGGCATAATGACGCTCGCCCATTCCAATATGTAATTATGATTGTAATAATCTATCGCCTCCCTCAAAAACCTACGTATTTCAGGATCTTTCAGTACGCATTCCCCATACCCGGTATCTACAAACTTTTCCAGTGGATTTGCAATCAGTTCTCCATATTGCTTATAAGTATCTGCATCCCATGGATAAGGATGACGCTTTATAAACTGCATCTTTATCTCCTTATATTGGTTCATGACACTTTGCGGGATGGAATCGCAGAGGCGGAACGTTACGAAACTGATTTTTCCGGTCTGTTCCCAATGGGGCAGTTTATCGCGCCAAAAACTGATAGGCATTTTGGGATCAAAATAGGGGGTAGAATATAGCGAGTCATTCATGTTGGAGGGATAGATTTATTTAATGAATAAAATTAGTAATAATAAATTGATTATCCAAATTATCTTGACAAAATTTAAAAAATCAATAAAGTAGTTAGCACTCTCTGAGTGCGTCCTGATAAGTCAAGCAAAGTAGCTAGCACTCTCCGAGTGCGTCCCTAACTGTCAAGCAAAGTAGTGAGCACGCTCCGCGTGCGTCCTGCCAAGTCCAGCCACCAAGTCTCGCGATGACGCACTCGGAGAGTGCTAACTACTATTTTGTCGCGCGATGACGCACTCGGAGAGTGCTAACTACTTTAGTCAGCTATAGGGATGTTTCAACTAATTTGAAGAAGAATCCAATTTATCAAAATAAGGGGAGTATGGAATTTAAGCGATGTAAATTTGCAAAAAAACAAAATCTTATGGACATAACAGATATCATAACTCTTGTGGGAACTGTCGGCGGCATTCAAGGCATCGTCGAAATCGGGAAGTGGTGGCAGACCAGAAAACTTGATCGTCGCAAAGAGGAAGCAGATGTTAAAGCCACTGAAAACCAAGTCTCCCGTTCTCAAATTGACTGGCTCGAAAAACGCCTTGCTGAACGTGACGGAAAAATAGATGCCATCTATGCCGAACTCCGCAAAGAGCAAACCCTCCGCATAGGCGAAATTCACCAGCGCCACGAAGCCGAACTACGTCTTGCCGAAGCCGAAGCCCGCAAATGTATCATCCGCGGCTGCCCTCAACGTCAACCCCCGAGCGAATACTAAATGAAGTTAATCATTCATAATGCGAGACAGCCATGCGGACGCTTTCAGCTACTTTGTCGCGCAGCGATTGCGGGGCTATTACCTCTACATATCCTCCATATCCAAGAATCAACCGTTCCAGCTCATTATTGATCACTACTTTAAGTGAGATCAGTATGCTCCCGTCTTCATGTCGCTCCTCTACTTGCTGCGACTTATGAAAAGGTTTCGACTCTATGTATGGGGCTTGCCTACGGTCTACCTTGATTATTACTCGTTTAGGCTTATCGCTGATAAGCCGAGTCGCGCCTATTGTGTCATCGAAATAATGCTCAGGATCAAAGTCGACACATTTCTTGAATGGATGCTTTCTATCTATTTCCACCGAATGCATCCTGTCAAGGGCAAATATATTCACTTGTGGAGCCTTGTTGGTCGACTTTTCGCAGATTAAAAACCATCGGTTGCGGTATTCTTTCAAAAGATATGGATACACGATAAGAGTTGATGGCTTTCGGGCATTGAATGATTGATATTCTATCTTGAGAGTCTGCTGCCTGCGCACTGCATCATATATCTTGCCAATGAATTGCGCCCCGCGGTATCCCGGCACATTCTCCATATCCATTGCAGGAATGGAGTTGCCTGTCTGTCGCGAGATTTGCTCGTTAAGTTTGCTGATAATGTCTATGGACGAAGTCAACTGAGGAAACACTTGAAGCTGGCGCAATATATCAAGAGCCGAATTGAGTGCATCAAGCCCCTCTTCATTCAGTGGAAGATGCGTGATGCTGAAATCAGGGTCTTCATACTCGTAGTATTTGTTTTCTTTCACCACTATGGGTGCATTATATCCCAATCGGTCGCTGCGCATCAGAGCTAAGTCATTCTGAAATGTACGCCGGCTTACAGGTACACTCCGCCCTTCATATTCCGCTAAGGCATCAGTGCATGCGTCGATAAGATCATTGATGGTCCAGCGCCGGTAGCGGTTTTGAAGACATCTGTCGATGGTTGAGATTCTGATTAAAGTGGAGCGATTGAGTGGCATAAAAAATTTTTTTTGCAAAAATAATCAAATTTTCTTAAGTGCGCAAAAAGATTGCGCACAGCCTATATAACTTTGCATCCGTATTTTATAACTCAACTTCCGCAAGCGTAAGTTGAAGGTTATAACCCCATAACCCTTTATTTGCGGTGACGAAAATAAAATTATTGAATATGAAGACTATAGAAGGATATAACGTAAAGATTTTCACAGATAATGTTGAGGAGATTGCCTTAGATCAGATACGCCAACTCCTCTCAATCGACGTATTTTCCGACAAGAAAATCCGAATTATGCCCGACGTTCACGCTGGAGCAGGATGTGTAATCGGATTCACTGGTAATCTTGGCGACAAGGTGATACCCAATATCGTAGGAGTCGACATAGGTTGCGGTATGCGCATTCTCAATCTCGACAAAGTGTCGGATATTGACTTTCATGCTTTCCATGAGCATATCTGCGCAACAGTCCCTTCCGGAAAAATTGTCAGGGAAGATCGGTTTGGCTTCCGTCCTCTTGTCGGAGAAGAGTTGGACATCTATCGGGAGGCAAAGCAGCTCGTCATGCAATTGCATTGCTATCGCGAAATAAAAGATTCAGGGCGTATCAACCGTGCAATAGGTTCGCTTGGGGGAGGCAACCATTTCATCGAACTTGACAGGGATGATGAAGGGAATGTCTACCTCGTGATTCATACTGGATCTCGAAATCTTGGCAAGCAAGTTGCGGAGATATATCAGAAGCGAGCAGTGAAACACCTTATTGAGGGTGCTGATGAACTTGAGGAAACAATCAGATGCACCATTGAAGAATACAAAGCTGCCGGTCGCCGCTCAGAACTTCAAGAAGTGATAAAGAAGATGCGTCAATCCTTCAAAAGTTCCCGACCCTCGCTTCCTCCGGATCTCTGCTATGTAGAAGGGGAGGCGCGCGAACAATATCTTCACGACATGCGCCTTTGTCAGCGTTGGGCGGTTCTCAACAGAAAGCTCATCGCCATCCTTCTTTTGAAATTCTTTTCTGGAATAGATATTATAGAGGAGTTTGAATCGATCCACAACTATATCAGCGATGACAATATCATCCGCAAAGGAGCGATTTCAGCAGAGGAAGGGGAGAGGTGTATTATTCCATTGAATATGCGTGATGGTTCATTGCTTTGTACCGGTAAGGGAAATCCCGACTGGAACTGCTCCGCTCCGCATGGTGCCGGTAGGGTCTTGAGTCGTGCACAAGCATTTCAAAAGATAACGATGGCAGACTTCGAAGCGTCGATGCAGGGTATCTACTCAGAGTCGGTCAACGATGCCACCATAGATGAGTCTCCGATGGTCTACAAACCAGCCGAAGAGATCATTGCAAATATCGGCGACACCGTCAATATCGACACCATCATACGCCCCATCTTCAACTTCAAAGCCTCCTGATTGTTGGCAAGAGAAAACTTAAACTGGAGGGAGACGGCGAGTGGCACGATATGTGTACCAAAGTGCCAATAGACAGAAACGATCCGGAAGCCACCATGAAAATCAAGTACGAATACATGGAGAAAGCGATGAAAGACTAATCTTCCATCGCTTTCTTATTGTTTCTGAATGTAGCAACTCGGAGCCTTTTGATTATAATTTCATCAAAATCTGAAAACGAGAGCCGCTCTAAGGCTAAGTCCCGAAAGTTTACTTTTGGTTAAATATCCGGTCAGTGGCTTTACGATTTCTCCATCTTCTACAGTATAAGTGATAGGGGCATTTTCTGAAGAAGATATAAAATTCCCGGAATATTGATTCTGGAAAAGATTGGAGAATCCATCATTATATCTTATTCCAAGATCCAGCCATAAAGGCTTGGCAAGTCGTATTTCAAATCCGGCTCCCAAAAGTAATGAAGGATTTAAACGGTTTACTGTCGCTTCGGAGTCTGATAGAGTATTCACGCTGCGGTGTCCAAAATTATTCAGCCAATCGGCATCTATCATCAGGTCATCATATTCTGAAAAAACACCATATGTGTCTATCTCAGCAGTGGAATTGGTGATAGTGGACGACATTATATAATTTATTTGAGCACCGGCATCTAAGTGAAAACCCAACCATTTGGCGCATCTTATATTGTAACTGAGATATATGGGCACGATCAGTGATCTTGTATCTATAGTCTGTTTGATTTCAGCTACTGCATTGTATCGGTCATAACTATTGTGGTCTACATCTGCATCTGGAGAAGCCTCATAGCTGTAATTCAGATTTTCTATGCCAAACTCATTATCTATCATCTTGTAGCCAACTCCGATATTCAGATCAAAACTACTACTTTTCTTTGCCCAGAATTTATAACCAAAATCAAGGCCAAAGCTCTTAGTAGATGCTTTGTCGGTTGAAAAATTCAACTGCGAAGAAGTGGACATCCCTTTGGTAAGTCCGAGATCGGCTCCTACTTTTATGGCTACGCGCTTTGTATTTGGATTTTGCGCATTAGATCCAATGACGGAACATGCCATAAGAATGAATATTACTAATATTTTTGATGCTTTCATATTTCAATCTGTTGCTTATCTTACAATGATTTTTCTTTCGATAGATTCCATTCCTGACGTAATCTTTACGATGTATACTTTACTGATATTGCCATCAAGGACAATCTTATCGCAGAACGCTGTTCCTCCTTCTGCTTTCAAAGATTTTACCAAGCGTCCCATCACATCATATATCATAATATAACTGTCTGTATCGCTGACGATGTCAAGGCTTACCCCATCTGGCGTGGGCGTTATCCATCCTTCTGGATTGTTTCGCTTAACTGTAAGCTTAACATTGTTATTAAACGATGAAGCATCAAAATCTTCATCTGCAAGTCCGTTCATATAGCGTTTGCCACTTGTCACTACGCTGCCATCATCATAAGTCCAGGCACAATACACCCAGAAACTATTTTCAGGATTGTCGTATACATATTCTTCTGCTCTGCAATAGCGCAAAGGAGTTGAAGCAATAATGTGATCATTACCGGCAACGTCAGTATAGCCGTAGACGAATGTGTATCCAAGTTCAGTAAGACGATCATTATCAATGTCTGCCATTGCTATTAGAGTATGGCTTGTTCCGTCTCCTTTCTTCAGCAGTTGTTTGGGCATTAATGGAGGACGATACACTGTGACAGTTTCCGTTGTCTCTTTAAGAGAAGTGTATAAGTGACCACTTGGTGTATGATTATATGCGCGAAACACAAATTGTATTGATTCTGTACTACGTTCTGTTCCCCAAGGCATTGTTGGTATATAATCAAATTCCAAATCACTGGATAATTGAGCGCCATTTAAATCCCACTGCCACTTCCAGCCTGACTCATAACCGCCGGTTGGTTGCTCTGCTGAAACACTTATCACTCCTCCTTCTCGAATCTTTAATGGAGATACCTTTGTGCCGACTGAAGATACTGTTTGCATCTTCACAATCACATTGAAAGATGTGGATGCTCCGGAATATGCACTTACAGTTATTACTGATTTCCCTGGAGATAATGCTGTCAATTTGCCATAGCTGTTAACAGAAGCAATCGATGGATCTGAACTTTTGAAATATATACCTTTATCAGTAGCATTGTCCGGAACCACAGTAACATTTATAGTTCGGGTTTCTCCAACATTCATTTCCGGATCATCACCTTCAATTCCCAATGATTCCTTGTCTATTATGATTTCAGATACTGGAATTCCTACTACAGTAATCATGCACTCGTCAGAGTGTCCGTTTGTAGTGGATGCTGTGATTATTGTGCTGCCGACGCCAACAGCAGTGACCAATCCCGTCCCGTCTACTGTTGCCACAGAAGTATCTGATGATTCCCAGTATACACTCTTGTCAGTAGTATTCTCCGGCATAACAGTGGCTTCCAGTTGAAATCTTTCGGTTATTTGGAGAGTCACATCTCTTCTGTTTAATGTTACTGATTCTGCAGCCGTAGAAACGACATAAACATTTAAAGAAGAAGAAACTCCTGATTTTGCGGTCACTGTTATAGTAGTCTTTCCAAGTGACAGTGCGGTAATTTTCCCATCAGAATCAACGGATGCCACAGATGGATCAGAACTTTCAAAAGTGACTTTCTTTTCAGTTGTCGTTTCCGGTAATACAGTCACCTTAATATTCTTCACATCCCCAACCTTCATCTCAAGTCCATCTCCATTTATACCCAGGGCTTCTTTGTCAATGACGATATCGGTTGCCGGAGTCTCAATAACAGTTACCTCACATTCGTCAGAGAGCCCGTTTGTAGTGGATGCTGTGATTATTGCATTGCCAATGCCCACGGCAGTGACTAATCCTGTCTCAACAACAGCCGCTATAGAAGTATCGGACGATTCCCATATGACGGATTTGTCTGATGTGTTTTCCGGCATAACAGTTGCAACAAGAAGGACAGTGCCAGATACTTGTAGCGATATCTTTTTTCTATCCAATGTTACAGATTCAGCAGGAGTTGAAACGACAGTGACATTTATAGAAGAAGAAACTCCTGATTTTGCTGTCACTGTTATAGTAGTCTTTCCAAGTGACAGTGCGGTAATTTTCCCATCAGAGTCAACGGATGCCACAGATGGATCAGAACTTTCAAAAGTGACTTTCTTGTCAGTTGTCGTTTCCGGTAATACAGTCACCTTGATATTCTTCACATCCCCAACCTTCATCGCAAGGTCATCTCCGACTATACCCAGGGCTTCTTTGTCAATGACTACATCGGTTGCCGGAGTCTCAATCACCTCTACAAGACATTCCGCACTCAGACTATTGCTTGTTGTAG
>CAZGGB010000009.1:0-58635 GCA_964525115.1 uncultured Sangeribacter sp.
TTAGAATAAAAAAAATGCCAAAATCATTTGGATTTTAGCATAGAATACGCTTTTCTAATATGTAGTTATGGAAGCACTTTCAGTACTCCGTTACAGATTCCAACCCTCTAAACCCCGAGCAGGGTTTGCGAGAAATGGTCTGCAATCGCAAAGTTAAGACTAAATTTTCGATTCTGCAAATAAAATGTAGGTTTTATATATTTTCAATAAATCATCCTTAAAGTTAAGAGAAGACTTGTAATGACGCATCCAGAGATTGAATATTTATGTTTTTTTTTGTAACTTTGCATCATATTTTAGCAAAATTGTTTTTTATGACATTACAAGATGAGATAGAGGATTTGAAAGAAGAACTTAGTCCCATAACAGGAAAACCGATGATAATTGTTGCTGAGAAAGATACTGTAGAGTTTCGTGGTGAGTCATACTCGTATACTCATTTTGCATACAGATGTGAAGACAGCGGCGAACAATATACTACTGACGAACTTGATGAAGTGAATACAAACCAAGTTTATAATGCATATCGTGAACGCCACGGTTATCCGTACCCTGATGAGATCACAAAACTACGTCAACATTACGGCCTATCCGCATCTATGATGTCGGAAATAATGGGGTTTGGTGCAAATCAATGGAGATTATATGAAGCAGGCAAAGTCCCAAACGAATCCAATGCAAGAGCCATTACCGCCATCAGGAATAAATCCGTGTTCCTGGATTTTCTTGAAGGAGCAAAGCTGACAATAGGAGAAAAAGCATACAATAAAATCAAGCTTCACACCGAATCAATACCAGAATATGTACGTACATTAAAGCCTTCAATTTTCAATGGGTATACCCCTTATCTACCTAAGAAAACAGCAGAGGTCATAAAATATTTCTGTAATTGTTTTGAAGGGGTATTCGTTACAAAAATGAATAAACTTCTTTTTTATTCTGATTTTATAAAATACAAACGTGAAGGTTACGGTTTGACAGGATTGGAATACCGTGCAATAACACATGGCCCAGTACCTATTGGTTATGGAGAAATCTACTCTCGTGCCGAAGGCATAGAAATGGAAGAGTTTATTTATCCAAACGGCACGAGTGGAATATTACTACAGACTCAAGAATCACCCAATATGGAAATCTTTTCAGACGAGGAAAAGGAAATCTTGGCAGAAGTCAGCAATCTCTTCAAAGATTATTCAGCAGGAAAGATATCCGAACAAAGCCATCAGGAAAAAGGGTGGATCGAATATTTCAAAGAAAAGAAGACAATCCCTTACTCCTATGCTTTTGATATGAGTTATTAAAGAACACTGTGTCTTAACGAGATGTAACACCAATGGAAGGAACCAAGATAAACGAGCATAACAAGCAGGAATATCCGCCGATGCATACAGCGGAGCACCTTCTTAATGGCGAGATCGCACGCCGCTACGGCTGCGGTCGCGCTTTCAGCGCCCACATAGAGCGCAAGAAATCGAAACTTGACTATCACATGGATCGGGCCCTCACCCTGGAAGAACTTAAGGAACTTGAAGAGTATATCAACGGCATTGTAGCTGAAGATGTAGCCGTGACAGAAGAATTCATCACCCAAAAGGAGGCGATGGACAGATTCGATATGAGCCGTCTTCCAGAAGGAGCCTCAGACACCGTCAGGGTAATTCGTGTCGGCAACTATGACGAATGCCTCTGTGCAGGAACCCATGTCAGCCACACCGCCGAAATCGGCACATTCCGCATCTCCAGCAGCCGCTACCAGGACGGAGTGCAACGCATAGTCTTCAAACTCGAATCTCCCAAGCTCCCTACGAAGGAATGACAGAAGACATCGTCAGCGGCAAATTAGACTTCACAAAATAAGTCTCAATCCCCAATATCCATTACACATACCATAGGAGAGGGCCCGGCAAAACCGATCCCTCTCCTATTTATTTTTGTACTGGACAATCAAATCCCTTCCAAAGCAACTCCTATTTGATTGGATCGGCGCAGTATTGGCGGCGGCCGCAGTGAGGGCAGTGTTCACCACGCCAGACACTATCAAATTGCTCAATGGCAGCCTCTACAATTGAGACTTCATCAGTTAGGATACCTGCCTCGAAATTGCGGCGATTACTGCTCTTCATTCCTATGCCAGCTCCTGTCAAGTTCGCTGAGCCGATATAAGCAGTTTCAAAGTCGAATATAAGCATCTTAAAATGGACTCTCGGACATAGCATTCTTTCCAACCCAGTTTTTAGAATCGGGTAACAGTCAAAGTCTTCGCGAAATGCCGGACCTGGTTCTTTAGCATGAATGAGACGTATTTCAACCCCTCGCTTCAAAAGTTTGGCAAGTAGACCAAGAAACGGTTCGGTTGAGCTGCCAGACTTGACATGTAGATCCTTGATATCGGCAGTGCCAATCCATAGCGACTTCTTCACTGAAGCCACCCTACCTATGACCTTATCATAATGGTCTTTACCTGAAATGAATTCTGTAGACATACCATCTTTTATTCTTCATCCTATGGATTTTGACTTATTTAATCGTTTTCATATAGTTCATACATATCTTTTATCCAGCCTTTCATCGTTTTTCGTAAATGCGACGGTTCTATTACTTCAATCATTGAACCAAACTGAAGAAGTTTCATTACAAAATCATACGTAGGTGCAAGAAAGAGTTCAAAGTCAGCGTATTCTCCGCAGTCTTCAATCAATCGCTGGCTATGATGCAGGGGCAAAGATTTTAAATAATGCTTATGTTTATTGTCAGCTCGCAAGATAATTTTTGTCGGCTTAACATTATCGTCTGCTACGATTCCGAAGTAATTTGAGAAATAAGCCTGGGGATCGAAGTCTTCCGGTAATTTGAAGGAATTATCAGTAATCTCAAGGCTTTCAATTCGGTCGAGACCATAGAGATGCACAGTGTCCCGGCTCAGATTATGCCCTAACATATACCATCTATTTTCGCGAAGTTTGATGCAATATGGTTCCACAGGAAAACAATATGCTCTATCATACTTAAATGATTTGTATGACATGTTGAGCACTCTGTTTTCTTGCATTGCGTCGAGGATAATGGTGAGATAATCACGTCCGGATGGTATTTCATCGACCAATATCGTCCTTTAAGTGAAAGATTCTCTCCAATTGTATTGCCGACCGCAAATGAATCGAGCATCCATTTTTTTAGCTTGTCATCATCAATGTTTTCTGGATTAGCGATAAAATAAAGATAGCCTCCAACCTTTTGACACTGTATATCTATTGAGAATTGTTCATAGATAGCATCACGCCATCGGTTAAAGGTGGCGCGAGGTAGCGGCTTGTAGTCACTCAGGTCTTTACAACGTTCCCATTTCTCAGACAAATCTTTATGAGAAATCTTTCCAGCTCGGCGAATTGTCTCTATTAGCCATGTGTATTTTTGAAGTTGATTCATGGTAATCTCAAATTATAGCAATGCTTTTGAATTGGCTTCCATATCTCTTAAGTAGCTCGCAAAAATTAATGATATGATAAATGCGAGATAATCTTGAGGCAGGTTGGCTGCGGAGTGAAGGAGCTTAGCGAGCTAAGCGACTGAACGACAATGCCAAGATGACCAAGATTAGCCGCAGTTATCATATCAAGATCTTTCAAGCTGCTTGAGTTAACATATATCGTTTAATTTTTGTGAGCTACTTATTATCTGTTCTATTATTTCACAGACATAATGGAACACCTTCCTGTTAATAATGTCTTTTGCTATATCGATCGACCATGATTGATATTTTTCAAAAGCATTCATTACAGGTATAATAATAGTATATGGATCATTAATGTCAGGTTCTCCTATTCCATAAACAGCGTCGTTGTAATCACGCTTATTAAACTTAACTGCAATATATTTATTTTGTTCAGAAAGTGCAATCCCAAACCATACGCCACTATCTTGGTTTTCAAATTCGAGTCCTTGATGGTAAGTATATCCTTTTTGCTTACACCATTCTTTAAAGGGAGTAATGATATGAGTGAAGACAAGATGTTGGCGATATCCCCACTCTTCACTCCGTATTGATGAGACTACATCGGGATATTTATCCATCAAAGTAAATAATTGGGTTTTATCATTTTCTTCCATAATTGTATCAGTGATAGTTTTGAGTATATATAGATACTGATGAAGAGTTTCCCTTATCAATGGCTTAGAAATTGCCATTGAAAGACAACGCTCAATCCATCGGGAAATATCATTTTTGTAACTAATGCAAACAAAGTGTTTTCCACACTCCAATCCGGCAGCAGAATTCACAGAAGGCATTTTCCCATCAAGAGTCAGATAAACGAGAATATGAGGATGATGATTTGCAAAATTATGATATCTAAGTAATTGCCGTGGCTGGTCACCGGCATTTATCTTATTTTCGATAACAATGTGATAGTTACCAATTGTCAATAAAATGTCAATGTTTCCTCCAGTTGTTTTGTCTTCCGAAAGATTGCCGATAAAATATTCTCGGCTCACCTGACAATCCTGAAGGACGACATCATCAAAATCTAAATGAAGAATTTTAATGAAATCATGTAGCGGTTTTACACCAAGCCCATGCTTTCCTTTTGGATTAAGTAAGTCTGCGATGAAGGCAGAGTGAAGTCTGACCTCGTCTGTAGACAAGTTAAGTACATCGAACACATTATAAAATTCACCCCTCTCGATGGCTTGCCGTTTTTTCTCTGAAATTAGATCAAGAAGCAATTGTGCTGCTTGAAAGAATGATTCATTATCCATTTAAAAATAATTTTTGCAAAGTTAATAATTTCCTGTCTCATTTTGCGGAACAGGATAAGTATTTTTTCTTAATTCGCAAAAGTCGTTCCAATTGGTGCTATAATGAATAGCGATTATTCAGACCTACTGACTCAAAATATAGTTGACATATTTTTTCCTAAGAAGAATTAGGAAATATCTCAATCCTTATTGGCTATATCGCTGATTTTATGTATCTTTGTATCATAATTATTTGAACAAAGTAAATGCATAACTTATCTCTTTAATCTCATAGGAAAATAACTCACTGAATTGCGACTAATTATAAATTATGCATTATGAATTACGCATTATGAATTAACATATATGGTATATTTCAATTGCGACTATATGGCAGGGGCTCATCCGCAGGTGCTCCAGGCTCTTTGCAATACCAACTTGCTGAAGACCGTAGGATATGGCGACGACCATTTTACATCAGAAGCGAAAGACAAAATCCTCCGAGCCTGTGAGCTGGAGGACGGAGTTGTATTCTTCCTCCAAGGAGGTACACAGACAAACAAGACCGTAATCGACCGACTTCTTTCAAGAAACGATGGAGTAATTTGTTGCGAGTCAGGACATATCAATGTGCACGAAGCAGGAGCCATTGAGGCAGATGGTCACAAAGTGCTTCCACTCCCCGGCACAGACGGCAAACTTCAGGCAGAGACCATCCGCAAATACGTAGACGACTTCTATCGCGACGACACCAACGAGCACATCGTACGCCCAGCAATGGTCTACATTTCCCACCCCACAGAATTTGGCACACTATATTCCAAAAATGAACTTGAGGCCATATCCTCAGTATGTAAAGATTATGGAATGCCCCTTTTCATAGATGGCGCACGTCTTGCCTATGGACTGGCATCGGATGCCACCGACCTTACCCTTCCACAAATAGCCCATATAGCCGACGTATTTTATATAGGAGGCACCAAATGTGGAGCACTGTTTGGAGAAGCCGTAGTATCACGTCACACTGACCTCCTTCCCCGCTTCAAATCGCTTATGAAACTGCATGGCGCCCTCCTTGCCAAAGGTCGACTTCTTGCAGTCCAGTTCCTTGCCCTATTTTCCGACGACCTATACCTTAAGATAGGCCATCACGCCGACCGCCTTGCAATGAAAATGAAAGACGGCTTCGCACGGAAAGGCTATCCCCCATTCATCGACTCCCACACCAACCAGCAATTCTTCACCCTTCCAAACGAACTGATCGACCGCCTAAGCAAAGAAATAGGATTCGAACTCTGGGGCCCCCGAGGCGAACAAAGCTCCACCGTCCGTTTTGTCACCGACTGGACCACCACCGACCAAGACATCGACACCCTCCTCACCCAATTATAACCACTAAACTCCAAGACTTCCTCTCACCAAATCGTAAATAAGCTTAAACAACTTCATTATTTTTTTTCAGTTATTGTAATATTAGAAGAATTTTTCAATCACAAGATTTGAGGTATCATACATTACCTTAGCATGATTTCGCCTTAGAATCTCTCTTAAAATGCAATTGCCGGTCTTTTTATCGATTGTATCCCTGTAGACAGTTCCATTGCGATATACAATCCCATTCTCCTCTGAGAAAAACTCATTTTCTGAATGTATGTGGAATGATTTATATTGAGGTTTATCCGCCCTAAGTTCTCCTCGGAGGTATTCGCCATCTGACCAAACAATAATCTGGTATGTTCTATCAGTGTTATTCAGAAATCTGTAATCCAGATAATTATAGACAATACTTGTACCTGTTCCGAAGGGTATCTGTCTTTTGAAATCAGGAAAGAGATCTATACCATCATGATGATGATGTTCAATAATGGTTAATTCAGAGTGAAGGATCATCCAATGAATGAGATTGGTAAATTGACAAAGCCCACCACCAGTTCCCTTTGATGGTTGGCCATTTGAAATGGTCAATCCTTCTTTGTACCCTCTCTTTTTAGAATCGGGGCCAACCAATTTCCAAAAGGAAAAAGTTTCCCCTGGCTTAATTATTATTCCATTTACCTTAGGAGCAGCAAGTGACAGATTTACCGCCTTATTATCCTGTAATTCAATATCAATATTACCTAATCTTCTCCTAATAAGAGAATTATGGCTATATATAACAATCGGCAAAAGTGACTCGGATTTAGCACGCGAAAAGTTTTTTCCACTGAAAACATCTTCGATATTTCTTGATATGATACATTTTCTCTTGGAAATTCTGTACGTTAAAGGTGAGATCTCACAAAATAACTTCCGCTTTGACATAGAATATATGGTCTAATAATCTATTGATTTGGAATAAGGATGATTGTATTAGGATTAGCAATAGCGGTCATAATGTCACCTTTTACCTTCTTTATGAAACTTTCCTTGTCTTTTTCATTCGGGAAAAACTTCAAAAATTTTGATTTATTAATGAAATCTTCCTGGATATTTATATCTGTTATGCCTGAAATATTTTCAGGTTGTATAGATGTGATTACTTCGGCAGCATTAAAAGACGAATCAGGCCATAACGCACTAATGTATGACGATAGTTTCGATGCTATGGTTCCTGGTTTTTGAATAAGGATGTTTTCAATATCCATTTCTTTTGATTCAGGAGGTATTTTTGAGGACATTAAATGATCCCATACCAATTTTATTTCCATGTTATAGATTTCCATCATCTGCTTTATCCCGTAAACAATATCGAACTGTGAAGGATTATTGTAGAAAAGTTCAGGATGTATCAGATCAAGGGGAATTTGCATCTTATATAGATGCTCTTCCGATGGATAAGAGTTGAAATTTTCTGTTGAGCATTTTAATTATATAGTAATGGATACTATATAATTTAAGTAGAGCCTCGATATCAGGCGTTCAAGGAGGCGTTTCTGTACATGGGGAGTAATATTTTTCACAGTATTGCTCTCAGTCTGTTTTTGAGATAGATATGTAAGAATAGCTATGAATAATGAGCTAAAAGAAAATATTAATGCAACCCAATCCCATTTATGTATAAAACTGAAATTAGCAAATATCTTTCCCTCATGTTCTATCCAATCAAATTGCAGAAGAAAGCATATGATAATAAAGGGAATGAAGACAGTCGAGATTATTATTTTCAGTACATAGAGTATGTTATGGTTGAATGAGAATATTTTTTTCATAGATTATATGTGTTATAAAGGTATTTTTCAAGCAGAGTGGCAGCTGCAGAATCCGCTATAACTCGTGCTTCTGAAAAATTATTGAATGAGAAAGGCTCTCGCATGATAATTTCTCCTGCGTCGGCCATATAAGCCAATCGATGAAGAACCGCTTCAGAATAATTCATACCTGAAGTCTTAAACTTTTCCCAGGGGTTGAGTCCTGCAAATTGAGGGAGGGCAAGCGGATGAATGTTAATACTCTCTCGGAGTGTGTCAATTATTCGAGGGGGTATAATATAAGGACAACGATAAGTAATAAGTGTATCCACCTCTTCAGAGTGAATATATTTCTCCAGCCATGTTATGAAGTCCTTTTTATTTAGAGGTTTACCAGAAAAATCAAAAAACGATAATTTTACCGTATCAGGTATTTGTATATGGCTTACTTGGGATGGCAGAGTGGTAACGAGTAAGATTTGCTTTTCCATATCAATAGACTACCCCCTGTTATAACTATGTGTCAATCAATATAGCTTGTGACATTAAAATGAATCTGCGTATACTTTGAAACCTTACTTTGAATATTGAGGAATTCATTGTAAGTAAGATGTTTTGATAAATTAATGATAGGACATCCTTCTCGCAGGAACCGTATAGGATCAGGTATACGTCCATCAGCTACGGCATGTTTATAGAGTGTAGATCCTGGGAAAGCAATGATAAGTCCCAAATCTATAGCCCACTTCTTTTTATGAGATAACCACCAGTTTAAGGTGGTTTCAGAAGATTCAAGGGTCTCTTCTTCATCTCCGAGAATTATTGTTGAACGAGTCTCGAGTCCGTACTCCAAACAAAGGTTAAGTGCATTTTCGACTTGCTCCACGGTGATATGTTTACGCATACTTTTTAGAATCCGATTGTCAGCGCTTTCTATTCCGAGAAAAACATACCTGCATTTGCTTTTTGCTAAAGCTTCCACCATCTCCCTGTTAATCGAATCAACGCGCATCTGTATCGACCATACTATGGAATAGTTTTCTGACCGCTTGCAAAACTCGAGTACCCTATTGATGTCGCTGGCGAAGAGCTCTTCTCGCAATGCTATGTAGTTGATGTTGTAATGTTCTATAAGATAATCAATTTCTTGGAAGATGGAGTCAAGTGAACGCTGACGGTAGCGACTACCCGATGGATGGAAACAGAAGGTACAGGCATATTTACAAGATCTACCGCCAATAATAGCCACTGGAGAAAACTTCTTACCATTCTGCCACTCTCCGTTAGAGTCAAGATATTTGTCGTAGTTGAATCCCTCATAGTCAGGCAATGGCAAAGAGTCAAGCTCTTGAATTTCCATACGGGGCTTCGTTATGATGAATCCTCCGTTTCCGTTTGGATATATGATTCCTTCCACAAAATCAGGATCTCCTTCCTCTGATATAGTTTTCACCAGATCGGGAACAGTTATCTCTCCTTCTCCAATCACCCCATAGTCAACAATATCTCCGAATGCCTTCATCGCTGTCTCGGCATCAGCAGTAATCATTCCTCCTCCCACGATGTTCTTAACATAAGGTGCTATCCGCCTAACAGTCTCAAACACCGGATATATCTCAATAAATTGTCCGGATATACCACCGCACCCTACTATATCTACATTATTTTCGATGATAATACGGCGCAGTACAGATTCATAGTCCTTCTCCTCGTGATTCAGGTTGACAGTTAGCACTTTAGCCACCTTTGAACTTTTCAAAGCAGCAGACACATACATAATCCCCATAGGGATAATATAGCCGTAAAGATCCGTGGAGATATATCTTGGAATTATCAGTAGAACAGTTGGACGTTTCATTTCCATGGTATTAAGTCTGTTTTGCTATTTAGAGTAGCTATTTGTTTCAGTAATTCACTGACCATATGTTGGGCATAAACAAGATCTCTTATATCTATCATCTCGTATGCCGTGTGCATATATCTCAATGGGATTCCTATAGTTATTGTAGCAGTTGCTTTTTTCAACCGAAGGGCAGCAGCATCCGTACCTCCACTGAAATTGCGTCCGAGAGTTATCTGCAGTGGTATATGCTGCTCAGCTGATATTTTCTTTGCCATTTCAAGCATGATGGGAGAAGAGTCTGCCGACACGCATATTCCCACCCCTTTTCCGAGGTCGAGTAAAGTTGTTGTCTCAATAGCCGAGGGGGTATCAGAGCAGAAATCTACATCAATCACAATAGCCACATCTGCATCCACGGGAAGCGCTTTTGCTCCAAAAAGACTTAATTCCTCCTGTACTGTAGAGACCAGCATTGGTTTTAGATTTTTCATGGTGCGAGCTTTGTGAAAAGCATCTAATGCCACGGATAGACCCGCACGGTCGTCAAGTGCCTTTCCACATATTCGGTTTCCCGACAACATTGTTATGCCGTTTGAATCGAATACTCCGAAATCACCAACCTTTAGTTTTGACTCAAAATCCTTTTTAGAATGAGCTCCGATATCGACCCAAAGGTCAGATGTCTTTATAAGCAATCCTTTATCCGTTCCATTATCTTGCATAGGATCAGAACCAATAATTCCAACGATCTCCTCGCCCATACTGTTTTTGAAACGTAACCGCTGTCCTAATAACGAAGATGCGCGTAGACCTCCTATTTTCCGGAAACGAGCGATACCCGGATCATCTATTTGTGTTATTTGTATTCCGATTTCATCTGCATGTGCCACTATTGCGCAAGTGAGGCCTTGGTTGCCGTGTAATCGGGTCCAAAGGTTGCCGAGTGCGTCACCACATACCTCCGCATCATTCTTTAAATTTTGGAATAGCCACTGCTGTACCTCCTCTTCTCGTGTAGATGGACCGAAAAGAGGAGATAGATCTTTTATATATTCAATTATCTTTTCTGGCATCTCTTACTCTGAATTTAATGACTTCATGAACAAAGCGACGAGTAAAATCGCACACCACCTCGCGGTATTCCCTATCATAACTGCTAAATAGATGATAGCAACCTCCACCGCAGTTCCATCTGGCCTTACATTTCTTGCATTCGTCTTTATAATTTACATCACAAGCGAGCAGACGATGGAAATTGTCCATATCGAACGATATTGAGGCTTTGTCCACCACCCCGTAATGAGTTGACGGAAATAGAGGATGATCCGTAGTAGAGATACAATAGCAGCCTGTAAGATTACCTTCTGGTGTAATACATAATTCTCCCGGACATGCACGTTTCAGTGGAAATACGGTGCGAAGATATGGAAATGATGTGATCTCAACTCCTTCAGCACGGCCACGGCTTAGGATACTCATAAATCCGTTGATATAGGCATTGTAGAAGTGTTCCATATCAGATGGGGTAGAAAACATTTCCTGTGCTGTCACTGGCTCGAACATTGCGTGTTTCACCTGCGGGTATAGCCTACGCATCTCAAGAAAAGATTCAGTCATCCTATATACATTGTGTGGGGTGACTGTTATATTCATTTGAGTCTCAATGTTTTGCTCAAGCAATTTGAAGATATTCTTCTGGACTATAGTAAAGTTCTTACGTTGCAGATTTTGGATATCCTCAAGTATTTCAAAGGATATGCTCATTCCAACTTTGTGAGCTTTGATGAATTCAATCTGGTCATCCGACAGAAGTGAGCCATTTGAGATAATACGGAATGTAATATCAAAACCTTCATCAAACGCCTTGACTTCTGAATATTCGATCGCATCCTTAACTATTTCCCAGGACAACATAGGTTCACCCCCACCCATGAAAGATATAGTGAGGGAGCGACGTGATGGTCGGTTTCGTTTGGACTCAATAAAAAAATCTATACAGTTTTTGAGTTTGCTGAAGTCCATATTCTCTGTATTACGGTAGCCACCTGAATAACAGTAGGAACAGTTGAAGTTGCAACGATTATTTGGAAGCACTGTCAGAAGCGTGTAATCTTCTGGCGAGAGCACACGAGGGCGTAGGTCGTAAGGTATGAAGTCGACCAGAGGAGTTAGATTGGGAGGTGCGGATTCAAGGTAACGAACGGTTTCGAAATAATCGCGGTCAATGACTTTCTGCCGTCGTGCAAGCGGCGAATGCAGTATTATTACATCGGGTGTATCACCATCGTAGACTGATATTTCCCCTTTATCTATCCAACTCATAGAAAATACTGTGCATTAATATTTTTCGTGTGAGATCGCAATGCAGTTTCATTTGGGCGGAATTATATGACAATCTTACAAGCATACAACCCCCACCACAATGATAACGTGCGAAGCATCCATGACATTCTTCGAATCTGTCAGCGTTAACTGACATGATATCATTGTATTTCACTTTGTCGTAAGTGACTCCATCTGTTGTCACTTCACCAAAAAGAAAGTCGTTATACATATAGTCACCTGGGGTGGCTACCCGAGAGCAGGCAGTGAGTTTACCATCAGGTGTAACTACCACCTTCCCTTCACACGCTCTTGCCTTTAGTCCGTCGGAAAACATATCGATGGTATTGCCTAATGATATTTCATATCTGTCGGCTATCTGTCTGGCTTTGAAGAAACGGTCGACAAATCTATGGTGAAAATCAGATAACTCAGTTTCATTGTTCCACATATTAGGATCGAAAACTACTTCAGCTGCGATTGCTCTGCATTGTGGAAAATCTTTATGTAGAATTTCAATCATTTCCTCCAATCTTTCTACATTAAGAGGTGTAACAGTTGATCGCAATCCGTATTCTACACCATTGTCTGTGAGTTTGCGCATCGTTTCCGCTACTATGTGATAGTGCGATCTTTGTTCATTGTGAATCTCAGGTATCACATCAAAAGATATCACAATATTTTCGATATTGTCACGAAGAAAAGATATGTCTTCGTTCTGTATCCTTGAACCATTACATACCATTCCAAATGTGATAGGGATGTTCTTTGATTCCGCTGTAGTACTCATCATCTCGACAAGACGGCGAACTTTATCCATCGACAGTGTAGGATCTCCACCTCCAGAAAAGATTACATTTAGCTTTTTTGCACCCGATGTCTCAAGACGTTCGTTTTTTACGAACCATTCGCTAAGTATCGGGAATAGCTTGATATTAAGTTCAGCTTTGCTACGACCATTTGCAGAATAGCAGTATTTGCAGGCGAAATTGCAGCGTTGGTTTATCAGTATTGTGAGTTCAGGAGTCTGTTCAGGACTCAAGATTTTAGTATTGTTGCAGTTCACGACCAGCGGACTTAGCTCATGGGGTATATCACCCAAAGACAACTGGAGTTCGAAGTTGTCAATTTCTGAAGTTCGAGCGTCTGCAATCACGCCCGCTAACGGAGCATATAGGTATTTACGTCCGTAAGCATCTACAGGCCATAAACCGACAGAATTTAAGTGAGGGAATTCTTTCATCTTCCGTAATTTTCAATCATTTCGCTGATATTTGCACCATCAGCAATGCGTTCGAGTAAAAAAGCAGTGGTGAGCCTACGTTCGGATTCGCATACGATATCAAGTATATCTTCTGAATATTGCCGGCGTTTCTGTGTGCATCCTCCGCCACATGTCCATTTGACATCGCAATCGTTGCAGCGAGGACTATCATAGACGGTGTATCGCGACTTAAGAAACCTAAATTTCTCCCGATCTATGGTCAAATGGCCGTCAACGACTTTTCCGTATATGAAATCATCGTATCCTTTTTCTATGGGCGAGGAAACCTGATGACAAATAGTTATCGCACCGTCTGGTGTGAGACAGAACTCACCCGCGCAGTATCGATCCACGATAAGATCGAGATTGCGCAAGGTTGCATTACCAACATCTATTCCCAGCTTCTTACCCAGACTTCTGGCAGATAGGAAATGTTTAAAGTAAAGGTCGTAAAATTTACGTGTTATTTCCGGGTTATTGAAGGTAGCCGATGATGTTATTGGATCAAATAATACATTTTTAACATACGGAAATTTCTTATGGAGTTCTTCTACCATCTTCTCCATGAGGCATACATTGTCGGGCGTGATCATAGAACGAACCATATGGCGTGTACCTTCCATAGAAAGGACATGCATACCTCTTTCCACTTTGTCATACTGTCCACGTTGTAGGGCCTGAATCTCAGGCAGAATCTCAAACGATACTCTCACCAACACATCATGTTCTCTAAGAAAGCGGGCCATATATCTATCTAACATTGATCCATTGGTGACTATGGTATGATAAATTTTAATACCTTGGCGCGCAGCGAGTGTATCGGCATATTCAATGCCTCGCTTGACTTTTTCCCACGAGAGTGTTGGTTCGCCTCCACCTAAATAGGAAATGGACAATCGGTCAGTATCAATCCGCTGACGAGACACGAAAAAGTCAAGGGCAGCGATTAGATTTTCAAATGAAATCTCTCCGGTTGCTCTTCCATTGGCTGAGAAGCAATATGAGCATGCGAAATTACATTTGAAACTTGGTAGAACATATAATTGTAAAAAATCATCTGCGGTAGCCACTGTATTTTCTTTCGCCATTTCGGCGCATCCCGATAGCAACTCGCTAAAGATATCCATGCTCCCGCAATCAGGATAAAGAGGCAGCTCTTCATCAAGCTCGCGCGCCTCTATTATCGTTGCGAGAGTGCAGGCACCTGCTAATGGAGCATATATCAGCCCCATATCCTTTCGGGAGCTGAAACTTTCAAGTGGCAGAAAATATATATTCTTTTTTCTCAGATTTTTCATGACATTCGTTCTATTAATACTTTACGGAGAAAATCTTTGAAAAACTGGCAGAAATTCGGATCCTGTTTATATCCTCTTTCAAGGGTATTATTAAGACATCCTCCACCGCAATTAAAACGTGCAAAGCAATTGTCACACCATTTGTTGTGATTAACATCGAGAGAGAGTATTTCTGAAAGCTTCACCTTATCTATCACTATCGAATCAGACGATGCGTGTCCGTAAATCCAACGTTGGTATCCTGGTTGCAGCTGTTCAGACAAACAAGGACAAGCTGTAATATCGCCTGCTGCTGTAAGTGCCAGTTCGCCTGCACAGTATCGTTCAACTGAGACATCAACATTTCTTAGCACAGAAGTGGTAAGCTTTAATCCGGCTGCCTCTGCCAACTTGCGAGCCTGAAAGAAACTCTCGGTAAACTTATTGTAGAATGACTGGTTATGGCTGCCAGTAACAGGTTCGAACGACAGATATTTCACCTCTGGCAGTGTTCTGACAGTTTCTTCTACCATCTTCGGCATTTTCTCTACAGCCTCATCAGTTATCACAGAGTTAATGGATGGGAGAATACCATTTTCGCATAGTGTTAGAATGTTTTCGTAAACCTTCCTATAATTTCGGCGTTGCAAGTTCTGTAGCTCTTCAAGAATCTCAAAGGAGATGGATACATTGGTTTTAGACCTCTTACATATATCGATAAAATCAGGAGGCAAAATCGAACCATTGGTAATAAGATTCAGATTGATTTGCGAATGATAATCCTTCTGGAGGGCTTCCGTCAACTCTAAGGTTGGACGTACTACGTTGTCCCAGCACAGCATCGGTTCTCCTCCACCGAATATGGTGATGAACAGAGGCGGAGTTGAAGGCCGCTTCATACCTACAAACCATCGTATCATATTTTCCACCACAGGAAATTCGATAGTGCGTGTTGATCTACCATTTGCCGAGTAACAATATGAACAAGAGAAATTGCAAGCATTAGTGGGAAGAATAGAAAGATTCACGAAATCGGTTATTACTGATATACGAGGCACTTCGTCCCGACTTGCAAGAATATTGAGTATTTCGGAATATTCCGAATCCACGCATTCCCCTTCAGAGGTAGCTTCAAGAAGTTCAAGCTCTTTGGGACTGGCCGCAACACAGTTGCACGACAAAGGTGCATAAAGAAGTGTTTTATCTTCTCCTTTGGAGATTCTTCCTAAATTGTAAATATTAAGAGATTCAAGTGAATTTGACATCTTTTACCTCCTCTTTTATCAGACGTTCTATAACTTTACGATTGAATCTGCACACCTCTGCCATATATTCAGGTGGATAAGTACTACGTCGTGTGAAACATTCTCCACCGCAGCTCCATTTTGCTACGCAATTGATACATTCCTCATATTCGAACACATTATGCTCGTAAAGTCTGTTGAACTTGTTCTCATTAATGGATACTTTACCATCGGCCACGATTCCATATATGCATTCTTGGAATCTCTTTTCTTTCATAGATGAAACTAAGTGACAAACGCTGATGTGTCCAGATGGAGTCAATGCAAATTTCCCGGGACAGTGCCTATATGTCACACCTCTCAGTGAATCATCGAATGTGAATCTTAACTTTAATCCATGGCGTTTAGCAGTCTCTTTTGCAATGAAATATTCATCGAAAAATTTGTTGTAGAAATTACGCATTTCCTTTGGATTCCCAAAGAGTTCAGTGCCAGTGACAGGTTCAACAGTATATTGTGCCAATCCAGGATATTCTCTTATTACGGTCTCAACTGCTTCGGTGATTCGGTTCACTGATGATGGTATAATCGTGGAATTTATCATCACCTGCATGTCGTTGTCCAATAGCCTTTTGATGTTCCTCCTTACCGTATTGTATTTGCCTCGGTTAGAATTCTGGATATCTTCAAGCACATCGAATGAAACTCCGATAGGACAATCATAATCTTTCAAAAATTGAATCTTATCATCATCCAGTAAAGTCCCGTTGGTAATCAGGGAAATATAAAGTTTAAGACCTCGCTCAGCAGCGCATTCCCGTGCTTTAGAGATGGCGTGGGATGTGATATCCCATGTAGAGAGTGGTTCTCCACCGCCAGTGATGAATATTGAGATAGAATCGCCGTCTATTCTTTGCTTGTCAATAAACCAGTCGAGTGCCGTATCAAGATTTTCAATCGAGAGCTTGATGTTGTTTCTCCCTAATGCTGAATAGCAATATGAACATGTAAGATTGCATATATTATTAGGGATAAGCGACAATTTATTAACTTTTCTTATTTCCTTTCGGGAAAGACTATGATCATAAAGTATGTCTTTTGATAGTTCATTGACAAAGACCTTAAGTTCGTCATCTAATGATAATGCGGAATCTGAGCGTAATGTCGAAGCAGTATGCGTGTCGATTAGGGCAATATCGTTTTTGAGAGGAGAATAACATATCGCCGCTTTCTCATTAAAGTCTATTATGAAGGTTTCTGTGGTAGGTATTCGGTAAGTCATGATGGAAAAAAGGAAAAGGATTGAACGGAATGTCAGAATTTTGTTTTCCGTTCAATCCGAATGTGTAGCACTTTTAGTCGTTGCAACGGCAACCGCCGCCAAAGCAGTCGCAGCAGCCATTGGCTTTCACCTGTGCTTTTTTAACCTTAACGATTTTCATATTCGTGGTAGGTATTAGATGATTAGTCCTATCTGTTGCTGGAAGATAGGTTGCTCCATTGCATACTCTGTTGTGGTTTTTCTGCATACACCATTACTTTCTCAAGATAAATATGAATTATCTTGTCAGCTGTCTTCTCAAAAGTTCAGCAGTTTTCTGAGAATTTGACAATGATTGTTGTTCAAGATCTTTTTTCCGATCATTTATCGGTTTCTGCACAAGCCAGTATGCAATCCCCCACGCAATCAAAGCAATGACCGCAACGGTAAGATTAACTACAAATAGTAAGATAACTGCGAGCAACCAACCCCATTTTATGAGTTTCGCTTGCTTTATCTTGTCAGGCATTTCTTCTGCTACGACTTCCTCCGGTGTTTTTTCAGTGTCTTTTACGGGAGGTATTTGACCTTTTATGAGACAACGAGCATCTGCCATCATTGCCATGTGATACTTTTTCCCTTCGAAGTGGAATTCCAATAGATAGAAAGGAATTAGAACTGTAACGGGTTCTTCGGCGACACTGTTTCGAGAGGACACGGTCACATCTCTTGAATTAAATTTCATATCCTTAAACATGGCTGCCGAGTGTTGAATAACTTCCGGCGGAATTATATTTAGAGCCATGTAGGCTATTCCGGCATTTTCTGCCAAATCTTGAGCGAAGGGAAGAAGGAAAGTATCGGTTATGTGATTGCCATTCTTCATCCAAGCAGAATGAGGGTTGCCGGCATCACTGCCCTCAACAACTCCTCCGAGTGTCTCAATGCTTGAAAAATGCTGAAAGCTTGAATCTTCAAAACCTATATTGCAAAAATTCTTTGCCCAATAAGGAGTATCGGAATTGTCGTTGATCACGAGTATATCAAAGTCAACAGCTGGAATTGAACCAGTATAGGAAGTGCCGTCAGCAATGTTCACTTCTTTATTATTGACTGTGATTTTCTGATTGCCGTTGACCTTGGCAGTCCAGGTTGCTTCCGCCTTACCCCTGAAACGATATCCTCGAATATATACTAATTTAGTCTCGCGCGGATTGATACTTTCGATTGAGCCACTGGGCCATTTATATGAGCCGAGAGTATCAGCAAGTCCCTTGAGGAAATCTTGCTTGGATATCTGTGGCGTAGCTACCAGCAAATTTTGAGTTGATTCGTTTTGCTCCATAAAATAGTTGCTTTTAAATATGTTGTTGGTTTACTCTTTCATTATTACCAGATACTTAGTCTTACTCCAGAACCCTTTCATGTCTGTTATTATAAGCACCTTCTTATTATTGATATTTCTAAACTCATAACTTTCGGCAGGCATATCTGACAGCACTTCAAATCTATCCTTTTCTCTACCCAGTGTAATGGTTTTATTCTTATCGGTCAGGAGTGCGAAATATGATTTATCTGGTTCTGAAGCGACATGTAATTCGTCGGACAACCCATCTGATAAAATAATGCCCTTAGCTTTTAACTTCTCTTCCATATCTATTATATAATAATTTGTGTCATCATTTACTGGATCCTTCCCACTTTTCTTTATGAGTTCATCTATTTTTTTATTTAGTTCCTCTAATTTTTTAATACATTTCTTTATAGATTTATCTAAATCTTCTAATTTGTCTTTAGTTGCATTTAATTCTTGCGTTAAAGATTTTACTTTTGAAGTAAGTTTTTCAATTAGTTCCTTTAATTCATTTTGCAATTTATTGTATTTTTCTGTCTCGGATTTTATAATCTCGGTTATTTTACTTATTTCTATTCCTTGCTTTTTATATTTATCCTCTAATTTTCTTATATAGTCTGAGAAATGCTTTCGGTTAGACTCTATGTCATTCCGCAGGGATTTGATTTTTGAATTAAGATCCTTTAGCTCAGAATTAAGTCCATCAATCTTATTGTTCAAATTATTATATTTGTCATTTAGGAGTGAAATTGATGTCCTATTATTTTCTGCCCACTCTATTAAAGAAACTTGATTGATATTTGAATTTTTAATATAATTAGTTTGATTATTAATGGTTTGATTATATTGGTCTATCTGAACATAAATTGGATTTATCTCTTGTGAGATATTTATATTTGTAGAGTTGCAAGAAATATATTGTTCGTTGAGTTTTGATATTGAGATGTTCACATAAATATTAAACTCAGTCGGATCTGCATTTCTTATGTCTTCGTTGGTAATGTTGTCGCTTAAACGACCTGAATCTTCAGTCGGGTCAAGCAATTTACTAAGCCATCTATCCAAAGGACTTCCCTCACAACTTTTCAACCAACTTAGTATCAACCCAAATATCAAGAAAAAAGCAACAATTCGAACTACAAGTTTAACCATTTAATTTAATTTTTTTGACATTTAACAAAACAACACTCACGTTGTCATTACCACCGTTAGCCTTTACTTTACTGACCAATGCCCTGGCATCAGCTTTTTCAGATAGGGCTGCCTCAATCTCATCGTCAGTGATAGTATCAGATAGACCATCACTGCAAAGAATAAAGACATCATCCTCGAAGACTTTTGTCGTTATTTCCAATACATCAGCAAAAGCATGATTTCCACCACCTCCCAGACAGTTGTATATTTGATTGGAAGGTATTGTAAGGTCACCTTTGCGATTCTGTTCTGAATGGTCAGTAGTCAGCAGGCTTAAAAATCCATTTCGATATCGGTATAATCTGCTATCCCCACTATTAATGATATAGATTCTATTGCCAAATGAAAACCATGCCACTAATGTTGTGCCCATTCCATTACATCCGGCATTCTCAAGACCATACCGATTAAGATACTGATGAATCTTAATGATTTCATCGTCTAACATGCGTCTGAAATCTGGGTCAGACAGACCATCAGGCAATCCTATGATGAAATCATCGAAAGATTTTAACGCTATTTCACTGGCAATCTCCCCTGCGTTATGTCCTCCCATACCGTCGGCTATAGCCGCTACAAATCTTCCATTATTTCTTATTGATACGGTAAATTCATCTTCCATATCCCGATATGTTTCTCCAGATATAAGAATCATATCTTCGTTGTTTGAACGAATGCATCCGATATCGCAAGCCAATGATATGTTTATATCAAATTCCATTTATTCTGTGACTTTGAATTCTATGTCAGCAAATTTTATAATATCTCCGATTTTAATTTTCTTAGGCTTATTGCGTTCAAGTTCTTCACCATTGATAAATGTCCCATAGCTTGAACCAATATCTTCTATTTCCCATACATCGCCCGCCTGAATCAACCTGGCATGTAGACCCGATATAGAGGGAAATCCCTGAAATGCAGTACCGTAGCTTCCTCTGCGACCGATGATGGCATCGTGGCATAATCCAAGCCGCAAATTTGATGAGAGACAAACCAGATGGTCTGGTTTTATTTCTGCTGCATTTTCCGGTTGTAAGACATTTTGTAGAGGCATGATTTCTTCAGTAGGCTTACCGCATTTAGTACACCGCTTGGATTTGGCAAATGAGCCGCATGACGTACATTTCCGTAATTTTTCTCCACAGGTATCGCAGTAAATGCAATCGTCTGGAATCAGTGTCTTGCAGAAGGGGCATAAAATCATTGCAGTTGTCATGATGCGCTTAAGATGTCCTCCTTTGTGATTTCAATAAGTATATCCACATCAAAATCAGGACTATTAAAATCCATACTCGCAATTCTATTGCTATGCGTCGTTTTTACTTTTTCAAAAAAGTTGCCGGCGGTTCTGGCATTACCGAAATGCTGATCTCTAAGAGCATAAATTTTACGGAAATATTCAAGTGCACACTCATAAGCATCAGCCGACAACCTAAATTGTTCTTTCTTAACTCTATTAGAAAAAATCTCTGTCAATTCTGTTGGATTATAGTCTTCAAAGTCGATACGTTTTGTAAAGCGGCTTGTCAATCCTGGATTATTATGCAAGAAGTCGGTCATGTTTGATGTATACCCTGCTACAATACAAACGAATTTATCCTTGTATGTTAGTAACAAGGGTAATAAAGTATTCAAAGCTTCCATACCGAAAGAATCATTAGGCCCCTGAACTAAAGAATACGCCTCGTCGATAAACAATACACCGCCCAAGGCGCTTTGCACCACTTGCTTGACCTTTGGAGCGGTCTGCCCGACATATCCCGCGACGAGATCCTCTCGCGCCACTGATACAAGTTTATTGCCAGGAAGGAGACCCATAGAGAAAAAAATGTCAGCCATCATCTGTGCAATAGTGGTCTTGCCGGTGCCTGGATTGCCCATAAATACATAATGGTCGAGATGCTTCTCAACTGGACGATTTTGAATTTCGGCAAGCTTCTTATTTACATTTATGGTGTTGACCATATTGCGTAGCTCTTGTTTCACACTGTTAAGACCTACGAATCCATTAAGTTTTTCAAGAATTAAAATCGGATTCACCTCTTTAGGTCGATTAATCGGAATGTCATCAGCCTCGATAGTGAGAAGAGCGGCATCATCTAACTGTCGCCCTTCACGCATAAATTCAGACAGCCGGGTTGACTGACGTTCTAAAATGTTAGACAATAACTTATCTATTTCCCCGGCATTTCCAAATGTTTCATTTTTTGAGTTTACCATCTGCTCTATCTTTATTTTGAGAAGTCTATCTGCTTCATCTGTCAGAATAAATTTTTGTTTTTGGGATTTCATCTTGAAGATTCGATAAAGTTCATCCGAAGAATAATCATCTATATGAAGGAAAGCACGGAACCGTCTCCGGAATCCAGGATTAGCTTTATCTACAAAAGCATCCATTTCCTTGGGATATCCAGCCATTATCAGGATAAACTTCCCTGCATCATTAAGCATTCTTGTGATAAGAGCTCCTATAGCTTCTTTGCCTGTCTTATCTCCTTGGCCATTTGCATCTATATCCATAAGCATATATGCCTCGTCGATGAAGAGTATTCCCCCCATCGCTTCATCAACGGCATCATTCATGAGTTGTGCGGTCTGGTTGACAAAGGAGCTTTTCAGATCCTTTGCTTCTTTTTCGACAACTTTATCCGTAGGCAGCAGTCCGATTGCATGGAATATACTTCCAAGAAGTCTTGCTACAGTAGTTTTTCCTGTTCCTGGATTCCCTGTAATTACAAGATGCTGTAAACTGTTTTTTGGATCCAAAAGACCTCTGTCTATTCTCTCTCTTTCTATGGCCAAAGAATCTTTTAGTTTTCTTACAGCATCTTTGACTTGACACATTCCAATCAGTTCATCCAATGCTGAGAGAGCTTCATCTATACTCAAATTTCCAGTTAATTCGCCCTCGATGTCTTCTCTTGTCAATACTCGTTTTTTGTCGGATACATCAATATTACGAGCTTTTAATGCCTCAATTCTGGAATTATGTCTTTCCTGTGCTTTTTCAAAAACATTCCTTACAGTCCTTGCGTTGGCAAAATCCTTCCCTTTCTGATTGTAAATAGATTTAAAATGTGAAAGAAGATTCTGACGATATAACTCATCAATAATATATGGATGCTTGCCTCCTGAACAAAAGTTTACGAAAATCTGAGTAAGTTCTTCTGGAGTATAGTCTCTGAAATCAATGGTTTTGTTAAATCTTGATTTTAAGCCAGGATTCGAGTCAACAAACCTTCTCATCTCATTGGTATACCCAGCTGCTATCACAACAAACTTACCTCGATTATCTTCCATCAACTTCAGCAAAGTATCGACCGCTTCCTTACCGAACGAGTCGTTACTATCTTTTATCAATGTATAAGCTTCGTCTATGAATAAAATTCCACCTATTGCTTTTTGTACGAGTCTCGACACGTTTTTCGCAGTCTCTCCAACATACGATGCAACAATCTGAGATCGATCAACTTCTATAATGTGACCGAGTGGGAGCACCTCTAAAGCGGTGAATACATTTGACAGTACTCGTGCGATTGTAGTTTTCCCTGTACCCGGATTACCGAGAAAAAGATAATGGTTTTTTAATTCGTATTGTTCGCCATCATCAGTAGCAGACTGAATACTATCAGCAATACTTTTTATCTCTTTTCTGACCTCATCTATTCCGACATATCTGTCAAGCTCATTTACAGCTTCTTCGTACGTTTTCTTTCGATATTCCTTACCTTCTATATCCTCGGGAACTATTACGGAAGAATTGATGTCACGCTGTTGGGATTTATCAAAAACCTTATCGACAAGCTTAAGTACAAATTTACAGTTTTGTTCTAATTTTGGATCCTTGTCTATAACCATTTGCTTAAAAATTCTTCTTAATTTCTCAATCGCCTCCTGTTCAATTGCCATTGAATAGGAGACTGAAAGATAATGAACCGTAAGGTCAACTAATTCATCAACTGTATAATCTGGGAGATCTATTCTGGGACGAAAATTTGCGTAAATATTGTTGTTGTTTCTCAAATAAGAGGATATATCTCCAGTGTCGATACCAATGACTACAATCATCAAATGGGAGCCCTTTTCCTCAATCATTGATTTGATTTCAAACACACGCTCCAATTCTGAGATTGAGCTGCCGTCTTTAGCCTTATGGGCCAGCCCTTGAAATGAATCGATGCAGAGTAGCGCTCCCGAAAGTTCGTCGATATTATTTTCTGCATCATTCAGATAACTTTGTAAGGTGGTGACAGCATTTAATACAATTGGTTCCGGTTTTTGAAGAATGCCGTTTTCTGCCAATACCCTTGCAATAGATCTTACCATCATGGATTTTCCTGTCCCTGAATTCCCGAATATCAGCAAGTCATTGTTGCGGGTTTTCTTTATTCCTCGAGCCAGATGATTTCTGCGTGTTGAAACAATCTTATTGATAACTTCTTTAATATGTGTGTGACCTATTAATTCAGGCATATTGACATCAACATCGACGTCCTCCATTAAGGGCTCAAGTGTATGGATGTCAATATTGGCCAATCGCTTGCCACAATTTTTGCAGAAAGACGCAACATTTCGGTTGACTATACCGCAATAGGAACATTTTTTAATTTGGCTCATACTGAACATTTATAGGAATCGAAATAAAAACATCTCCGTCTTTTGGATTTTTTAAATTAACGTCTCCAAAAATCAAATCGTTATCCAGAGTAAGAGTTCCTGAAGCTTTTATACCAACCCCAAATGAGCTGTTACTATCAACTCTGAAGTTTGTGACTTCCAATTCATTAGTAAGAGGATTAAATTCTCCTGAGAATTTTATTTTTTCAGATCCATCGCCTAAACCCTTCATAATGAAAGAGAATTTCTTAGGATTGGAAGTCTCTTCAAACTGAATGGAAATCCGTCTACCCTCCATTATTCCAACCCATTTTCCATGCAATCCCTCACTAAAATCGGGAGTGGAGTGATAATTTTGACCGTAAAAGGTGTTATCTACGCTATTATGTGATTCTATAGTTCCCTCATAGTAAAACATGAAATATATAATCCCCACCACAGTGATTACCCCAATGGGGATAGCCTTAGTCCAAATAGTTTTTTTTATGTCGTTAAGATCTTTTTGATATGTGGCAGATCTGTCTCCTATACTGGAATCGAAACCTTTAGTCTGAGGATGATATGCCTCATGAAGAGGTTCTAACTCCAAATGCTCAAAACTAGGATTAAGGATGTCATCATTCTCTTTTTCTTTCAGGCTTGTGGCTATACATTTATTATAGACATACAAAGCCAATATTGCGACTAAGACAGCTGCGACATACGGGATAATTGTTGATGCAAAGCCGGATAACCATACTAATAATCCGCTTATAGCTGCTCCTATGGCACACCCCCAAATGGCTTCCCCAACTATTTTTCCAACAAAGCCATCTGCCAAGCACAAATATATTGTAAGAATAATTGCAACTGGGAAAAAGACATCCTTGAATGCCAAGGAGCTGAAATCCGGATGCCAAAAGAATGCCAATAATAAGGCTGCAATCACCAAAGGAAGAAGAGAAACACAGGCTACTATCAATTTACTCTTTTTTATGGTCGATAAGGTTCTTCTCAGTTTTGATGCACGCGATTCGACTGTCTGTTTGGAATTTAGATAACGTTGAATCTCTTGTGATTTAAATCCTTTGGCTGATAGAAAATTAATATACTCTGATGTTTTATTTTCATAAGAATACTTGCTGCTCTTATCCAGCTTGGGATCTTCTTGGAAAAATACAGATATCCAAGCTTCCAAAGCCCTATACTTATTATTTTGGGCATCCTCTATATCAGCATGCGACACACTCGACAATTCAGATGGGTTGTATATGGTTTTGCCACTCCTAAATGTATAGAAAACCTCTCCTCCCATCCCTTTTACGATCTTGAATAATGCTATAGTCGTATTGTATGGACCTGCTTTTTTTGTGTTATCGTCAGATTGAAGATCCAGACAATATTTAATCCAATCTAAGTATTTTGCATATGCATCGCCTTTTGATTGCAGAAAATGGTAGACGGTGTTTTTATCGTTTTTTTGAATATCATTAATAAGACATAGAAAGTCGGCATATAAGCCATCTGGATCCAGCCCATTTACAACATTCATCAGGCTTTTGTTGATTAATGTCCCCAATTGCTTTACGGTAAGGATGTAGTTGGGCGCATTTTGGTCCGTTATGAAAAATAACCCTACTTTGGGATCAAGACGATACAAAACACCGAAACTGTAATTAATATCTCCTTCATTTTTCATAAGAGGTTTGATTGCAGCGGCCGCTATCGTATTCCTATTACTTGTCCAGAGGAGGAATGCTTTACTTACAATATCGGATAATGACTGTCGGGAGGCTGAGTGTTTTGAAATCCATTCCAATATCTCATTACATGAACTCAAGGCTGCCACTTCACCATTTTCGTCGCTGATATACCAAAGCTGATTTGCATCTAACCTATATATAAGATAAAGCAACCCGAGACGTTTATTTTTTGCAAATTCTTTTCTAAAATCACTTACAACTTGCTCTAATCCATGAGTTTGGAGATATATGAGAAGTCGGCAATCCGAATCGTTAGAAATCATCGCCAAATATCGATCAAAGTTTGAAAGGATACTAGAAGATATTTCTGAGGATGTAGTGCAATTATTCCCACATATATCATTAAATGGTATCGATGGATTAAGTGTATAGCAGGCTGCTTCCAGTCCAGCGGTCGTATTTAGAGGGAAAATATCCTCTCTTATTTTATCCATTTCAACAGCTAATTCCGGACGCCCCACTTCATTTAGCCAGCGAGAAACAATCCCTTTATAAAGGTATGATATTGCCAGTGTTTGATTTGAAATCATAATTGACGCAAGTTCTTTTGGGGATGTGGCAATCAATCCTTTTTCGCCGTTAAAAACTATTCTGAATGACTTGCTTGATACTGGGGATGGGTGATTGTCTGGGTTGCCAAAGGGATTTCCTCCCTTGACCCACTCCTCGATTTCCTTAAAACCGGCTCTGTCATTAGGGTTTGGTTCAATCAAAGCTTTAACCAATGAATATAGCCTTGGAGACATATTACTTGGTATTGGGAGATCTCCATAAGCTTTCATGGTTGCCAGTTGCAATTCATTCTCCTTCTCAAAATGAGTAAAATCATCTTTCCCCATCCAAAGGAAAAGAATAACAATACCAAGAGAGTAAAAGTCACTTTTTGTAGAGAACTTTGCCTTCCCGTCACCTGTGTTGAGGTATACTTCTGGAGCTGCGTATATTTTTGTGCGCGCCATATCAGAAATACAATTTCCATTTGTATCACATTCTACAGCTATTCCAAAGTCTCCTAATAATATATTATTACTCTCTCTCGATTGAAAAATAAAATTGCTCGGTTTTATATCACGATGAATGAAACCTAAATGATGACAAAGGTCAATTGCCGCTGCCATTTTACCAATATAGTCTCTAATGATTGCTTCTTTTTTTCTTACGTCTGCATTTTCAAGGTTGTCTCCGTCATAGTATTTCATCAACTCGTAGTAGCGATCTTCAAATACGCCATGAGACTCTTCTTCAAAAAACATGGATGTCCCTTTGACAGACATCACTTTATTTAAAATAGAGACAACAGGGATGGCTCCTCTATAGTAGAGTTTGAGCACATGTTTGTTGCCTTTTGGATCCTCCACCAAAAATACTTGAGCCTCCCCTGAGGTTAAAGACAATGCCTTAACCACCCTGTAGGAAACACTGTCGATCTCGTATGAACTGCGAGGTTGATACATATTGGAATCGACCTTGTCGTTAATCGATGTGGTAGCACCTTGGTATGATACAGGTTTGACTGTTTTGGAAGTGATATTGCCATCTGTATTGGAACTATGGGATCCAGAGGCAGCAGGTCGAATAGTTGACTGACTATTGCCTGGTCTGGCAGTGGAATCAGGTCGAATAGTAGAATTGACCTTTGTATTTGCTGAATGTGGTCTGACAGTCGAATCAGAATTGTTATTTGAATGATTATTTGGTCTGATAGTTGACATAATTATTCGTAGGTCTTTGTTGTTATTTCCTTATCTTGATAAATCCATCTCCCTCCCAATTCAGGACGAGCACATTCGCTGGGCGATCCATGATGACATCCACAGAGATTACATACCCATCCTACCGGTTCTCGTACAATGCTTTTTCTATAGACTGCTACTTTGCGTGCACTATAATAGTTCCTCTGCATTTGTGGAGTTAACCCGGGATCGGGAATCATAGACTTCATCAATGCATCCAATTCTTCTATAGCAGACGAAATATCACGAATGCCATCACCAGAATCATAAAGCTGAATTCCTTTTTGGTGAGTGTCTATATTTAAATCTTGAGAGAATGTATCGTCTTCATTGCTTGTATTGTTATTGTCATTAACGCCTATATTGCTCTGAATTGATCTATAACGTTGCAAAAGAGATAGAATCTCAGGAGATAATAAATTCTTCTTACTATCGATGTGTACACCGGACTCATTGGCCTCAATTATCCTTTCAGCAAGAGAACATATTCGCTGAAAAAGAGGGTCTGCCTTTGCTTTCTCCAATTCTGCTTCCCCAATTTCATCAACAGGTGAATTGCAGTTAGGACAAAAGGACCGAAAACTAAGCATACCACAAGATGGACAAGGTGTTCCTTTTGAATTACCCCCACATTCGCCACAAAATAAATCCTCTGCCAACATAGGAGCACCGCAATATGTGCAATGTGAACTATGTAGTCTATAACTGCAATGAGGGCATAATTCGTAAGCTTTGTCGACTGATTTTTTACAATTGGGACAACATATTAAGTTCTTGATATTAGTTAAAGTCCTATATTGTATGGAATCAGATCCTCCATCTAAATGTCTATATTGTTCTTTATTCTTTGTATTTTCTATCATTAATGATGTGATTATTATGTAACTATTGGTTTGAACTTCATAAGAATAAATATTATTCTATATGCTGACATTTGATAAAACAAATGACAAACCTTTGGTGAGAATTGATTAAACGTTTGAAGTAGAGTATATTATTGATACAAAATAATTGAAATACTTAGGGCTTTATTTCATGATATTGTGCGAGATATATCTAAATCTGCACTGTCTATTTCGACCATAGCACCTCCTAATAAATCAATTAAGACAATTAGAATTGACCTATTCTCAGATATGCTTTCTACAATCCCAGTTAACCCTTTCAATTTACCCCGAACAACTTTAACTGTATCAGATTTCTTAAAATCAATATTTCTAAAAATTACAGTAGAATCAGACTCCTTTAACATAAACTTTAGTCTTTCGATTTGTTCTGTGGGTATACGAGCAGGTTCTTTATAACCTGGAATAGATAAGATTTTTGTAATTAGATAGTTTTGACGAATTGTAGATATATCATTTTTATTGATATAAGCAAAGATAATGTTAGGAATAATAACAACTTCTACCTTCTTTTTGCGATCACTCCATTGTCTAATTTCTGTTTGTACTGGTACATATGTTTCTATCCCAAGATGATTAAGAATAGAAGAAGTTTTTTTCTCGCTTTTAGGCCTAGTATAAACGGCTATCCAATATTTTTGACACGCTTCGCGGTCGTCAGTCACATTGACTGCCGAAACACTTATATTCGAAGCATTCTCAATCAGAGCCATTTCTAAGGATCTTTTAAGAGGTCGGAATTCGGCAACTCTAATTTAGAGATTGTGATGAATGGATATTTATTTGATATATTGATGATTAATTAAATCAACCGATATCTTTTAGCCAATCAATTTACAAATTTACACTTAATGTAAGCCTACATGACACAGATACTCCCAATTTTTAAGAGCTGATTATTTGGTAGTTCCAAATTTAAGTAGTAACTTTGCACATGGGCAAGTATCTCTAAATTAGAGATTGTGATGAATGCCAAACAATATAACCCACTATCTCCAGAGGGGATGGGGTTGACACTAAATACTTTTGAGAATTATGGAGTTTGCCTTGTCAACAACTGAAGTATCAAGACTTGCAAGGTATATCTGTGTAGTTGTTTCGCTATCGTGTCCCATACCCTCACTAATAACCGACAATGGTATTCCTTTTGCTTTTGCAGCCGACGCCCAGCTATGACGAGCCACATACAGAGTGAGTGGGACGTTAACGCCGACTTTTTTTGCAATACGTTTCAGATTATGATTGATATTGTAGCCTACATTTCTATACGTGGAGCGTTCACTGAGTCCGGGGCTTTTGATAATCGGGAGAAGATATTCACTCGTATTCTCCGGGTACTTGTCCAAAAGCACCTGCATTTCCTTTGTCCACTCAATGACTAATTGTTGACCTGTCTTGCGCCTGCGGTATGTGACATATCCGTTCGACAGATCGGATTTACGCAGGTACGCCATATCAATGAAGCTCATCCCCCTGAGCATGAAACTCATCATAAACATATCCCTCGCAAAGTCAAGCTCGGGTGTCAAAGATAGGTCAAGAGACTTGATTTTCTTTATGGCTGAGAGGGGAAGAGCTCGTTTTACGGTCTTGTCAATACCAGTATACACATGTCGGAAAGGATTGCGGTTCTCTATGATCTCATCTTCTACTGCCCGGTTGTATGCTGCACGAAGAATCCTTGTATAAAAAGATATTGTATTAGGTGCCACCCCTCTCTGCTGATGCCATGCCTCGTATGCCTCCATTATCTCAGAATTAATACAGTCAAGCATTATATCTTCGTCTTTACGGAACTTTTTGAAGCTGTTGAGCGTGGATATGTATGTCTCAGCTGTCCTTATCTTACCATTCTGTTTCAGTTTGATAATATGATTCTCCATGTAGTTGAACAGGGAATACTCTTTGACGTGGCGATTGAACTCATCAATGACATCATCTGCTGTGTAGACTAATCCTTCGTTGTCAAGTTTACGTACTATTTTGTTAAGCCGTTCTACATCCCATCTAATGCGTTCACGAATTGATAGGATAAAGGATTTGCGTTCACTCTTCTGTGTTGTAGTAACCATCGAGCGGGTTTCATCCCATTCTGTCGGGAATACATGATAGTCTGAGAAAAGCTGACGCTGTTTTCTGTCATGTAGAATCTGATAGAAAATTGTACCCTCATGGTCTACTAAGGAGGATGCTTTAAATTTTATTTTTACTGATGCCATATTTTGTATATATTTGCTGTCTAAACTGCAAATATATATGCGATGTTTTGTCTCATCCCCTTATCCTTATAAGTAAAACTCTTCTTCAAATTAGCACCCTCCGCCGCCATCGGCAAAAATAGCAGCAAAGCGTTGCAATCAGCTTGAAGATAAATCAAAAAAAATCCATATTTCTGTGCCACTCTGAATATATCTGTGCTTGAAAAGGTCTGAGCCAACAACCCTTCAAAGACAAAATCCAAGTCTATCTGTTAGTGTTGTTAAGCATAAGAAATAAGACTCAAAATACAATTAATTCTGAGAAAATCTGCCAGTTCATGCGCTTGTATAAAAATCTGCGCATAATTCTCAAATTCCTCACGAGCCCTGAAATCTTTTTCGTAAGATAAGGGTCACACCCCTAAAATATGTGCTAACTTTGTCCCCGGAAACCCCAATCAACGATTTGGTTCGGCGCGACAGCCAGAGGGCGGCGCTTGGTTACGACAGCGGTTTCTCGTGGAAGGTTACGATGACTCTTATTATCCTTAGGACTCTGACACCTGATGCCTGAACCCTGATACCTCCAAAACCAGTGGTGAGTCAAGAGTGACCTCCATGAGCCGCAACGTTTAGAGATGATGACTAAGCATTATGTTTATCGTTATTCATTAATCGTTAATCGTTGAATGGCGCTCCTCACGGAGGAGGACGGCTCAAATAGGCCCACTCCGTGCCGGACCCTGCATGGTCAGTTTTTTGTCCAAGGCCTAAGCTTCAGCGAAGGCTCACTGTCATCCCAAATGACCCTGACCCCTGAAACCTGATGCCTGACACCTGACACCTGAATCCTGAAACCTTCCGAGGCCCGGACCGAGAACTATGACATCCTGCCACAAATACATGTTGGATTTCCCTCCGCGCACCCGGCATCTCTGCTTCCCTGCGTGAACCAGGATCCTCCATGCAAAATCAATGCATCAACCAATGCAGATGCTGTTCATGCCCTCGGGAGGACGGCTCAAATAGGCCCACCATCGCACTGATCAGCATCTCCACATTGCGCAATTATCGTTGATCGTTAATCGTTGATCGTTGACATAGAGTATCGACCCTGACGGCCGCGACATGAACGTATTCGCCGCCCTATACTCTCCCCGTCACAGGTGACGGGGCATAAATACCATATTCTGTTATGATTATCCACATACCTAAATACCAAAAGGCTTACGCACGAGTGTCACATGACACTTTGCGTAAGCCTTTTTTTCTTCTATACTATGATGAAAAATCATTCCAAAGTCCTTTTCTTTTGTCTTTCTTTGTTTTTGCGGTATTCGCGTAGCTCTTCAAGGTAGCTTGCTGTGATGACACCGGAGGGTAAGGCAATAATGGCGACACCAAAAAGTGATGATAACATTGAGACTACCCTTCCTATATCTGTGACAGGACACAAATCCCCATAGCCTACTGTGGTCAATGTAACGGTTGCCCAATATAAAGCATCGAAAAACGAATGGAAGGTCTCTGCTCCGGTGTTGGGATTTATGTGCGGTTCAGCATTAAACATTACCAATGCCGTGAGAAAGATATAGAATAATGCCAAAAGAAGCACGGAAAAAAGCACGTCCCTTTCTTTTTTCAGGACATTCAAGAAAATCGAAATCTTGTCTGAATATCTAAAAATTTTTAGAAGTCTGACGATCTTTAAGAGACGCGTCAGTCGCAACAATTTAAATTCGGGACTTATCAGATTAAATCCGGGAAGAATGGATAGCAAATCTATGATTGCCATAGGGGTGAACGGGTAGATTATATAGGAACTCCACCCCCGTTTCAACTGAATATCTGACGTAAACCATCTTAAAAGATAGTCAATTATAAAGGCTATGACAGTTACTATCTCAAGAACTTTAAATATTGGATAATCTTCTACAAACATGAGGGGCACTATACTCGCAATTATCATCACAAGCATATACCAGTCATACAACCGGCTATACCACATCCCCTTACGGTCTCTATTGATTAAATTGTAAATTTTTTGCTGTAACATGGAAAGTATTAGAATTATAAAAGAATGCCTCCAAATCTCCTTATTATGCAAATTTAATAAAAATACCTAATCCTACCAACTCCTTATACTCAAAAACACAAATACGTATGTACCCGACGGAATCTGCTTCCATCGGGTACATAACACGTAATTATTAATTTTTTTGCCTATGAAATGTGTGTCTTTCTTATTATTTCTTGGCTATTGTAGCTTATGACTGAGTATTGTTGGCAGTAGCGTTGCGGTTGCCCTTATGGTCGCCACCTTTACGCTGGCCATTCTTCATACCTTTATTGTGTGCCATATTTTTCTTGCCACCTTTGCCTTGCTGGAATGCCTTCTTATCTCCATGGTTACCATCGCCATTCACATAGAAGTTTTCAAGGAAAACCACATACTGATCCGGACCGATAATAGCCTTTACTTCCTTCAGATATTCCAGTTTATCTGCCTTACGAGCTTCCATACGAGCCTTCCTATCAGCTTCATTTTTGCTCTTGTCGGCTTTCTGTCCATTGTTTTCGGCTTTTCTTGCCTCCATCTTTGCCTTGCGGTCAGCCATACGTTTGCTGTCGAGTTCTGCAAGCTTACTCTTTTGTGCATCTGTAAGATTGAGACCTTCATAAGGATTCTTCATCTCACGAGCTTCTTTCTTCATTCCCTTGCTCCCTTTTGTGCATTCTGTCTGAGCCTTGCAGCTTTGAGCATTTTTCTGAGAATTATTCTGTGCCATACCATTGAATCCTACAAGTGCCATGGCCATAAGTGCTAAACCTAATACTTTCTTTTTCATCATTTTCAATTAGTTTTTGTGTGTTTTTAATTATTTGCGTTCATTCATTTTACGCAATCTTTGACTAATATAACACCCAAACGTTTAGTAGGTCATGGCTCTTTAACTTAGATTTAACACAATGACGTCTATATATTTAAATATTATTAAAACCTATAATGTCCGATTAAACCAAAGCATATGTCGACAATCTCGCGCGCACATACAAAAAACTATTCTTCACCCCAAGAAGATTCGATTCTCCCTTTTGGAGTCTCAATCCAACCTCGAGCATACTTGATGCGTCCCGTGGGATCCGGAGTCGGATCAACCGATACCACCCCCTCCGGAGTCACAGTTATTCCAAGACAGCGAGTAAGAAGCCAATTGGCAACGGACCCAAAGGAATAATGATTGAAGGAATTCATGCTGTTGTTGCTACCGAAACCATCCTTGTCTGTATAGGAATTTAGACGCTCCCATATAGTTGTGGCTCCTTGAGTCACAGGATACAGCCATGAGGGATAATGCGTGGAAGTCAGAAGTGTATACGCCACATCGTTTCTGCCGATTCTTGACAAGGCCTCCATTATCCACGCTGTGCCGATAAAGCCGGTCATCAATGAATGTGGAGGGCATACAGTGCCATCATCAGCTCTGTTTTCCCTTTCAATAGAAGCAATAAAATTCTCCCGAAAACGAGGCGTATCATATATGCCCATAGCCAACGGCAACGCATACGAACTCTGCATATCGACCAACTCCCCTATACGGTTTGAATCAAATGCCGACCACCGTGTCTTCTCAGTTTCCGGGTCGATATATGTATCGGCAAAAAAACGCTTCCTTTCATCAATCAGACCTTCATAACGGCGCGCATCCTCCGACAACCCTAACATATCCGCTACATATCGCATGATGGCTAAATCATATATAAGATAGCATTCCCAAAGCAACGACTTATCATTGCGCTCATATTCCGGACTCAGCCAATCGCCAAGATCACCCCAAGCCCGATTCTGAACAAGCACTCCTGTAGATGGTTCGATCGCCTCCCTGAAAATATAATCCATATATTTTTTCATTGCAGGATAATGCTCAGCCACCACAGCAGTATCCCCATATTGCCGGTAATATTCCCAGGGAACAGTTATGCCTGCCGATCCCCATAGGAATCCACCAAATCCTACTCCGGTAGGTGCCACATCGGGGAAGCGTCCATTTTCCGCCTGACAGTCACGCACAGACTGCAAGTATTGCCTGAGAAGTGGCGACACATCGGCTATCTTAGTGGCAGTGGGTGAGAACACCGAGATATCACCCATCCAACCAAGCCGCTCATTGCGTTGCGGACAGTCGGTAGGAATCGAGATGAAATTGCTCAATGTCGACCATTTGACATTCTCCCAAAGTCGATTGACGAGGGAATCAGAGCATTCGAAATGTGCCTTGAATCCATGCACCGAACTTACAGGAATACTCTTCACCGACTCCAGCGGGAGTGGCTCCTCGAGTCCAGTAAGCTCCAGATAGCGGAAGCCATGAAGAGTATGGCGTGGAGCAAACTCTTCTTGACCATCCCCGGATGCTATATATTTGTCAGTGCACATAGCTGCACGAAGATTCTCTGTCATCACCATCCCGGCATTTGACGCATATTGAGGCATATCCGGATAGAGAACCTCTCCATGCCTCACTGTCACTTCCTGACCACGAGTAAGATCGTTGAATACTATATATGGCACAGCCGCCATATTCTGCCCCATATCATAGACGTATACACCGGGACGAGGCTCTGTCATTGAAATGGCTGCTATTGTATCGCCAGCCAATACGCGGTCGCCAAACGTCGGTCTCAAATTCACGTCTGACCAACCTCCACCCACCGGGGCCAGTGTATTATCATTCAAAGGCAACAAAACAGTCTTGGTCCAAGTGCGATCCTGGGCTTCATGCGTACCTCTCAAATCATCTTTACGGGAATCATATATCTCTCCTTGAAAGAAACTCCCTACAAGTATCGGGCCATCTACGGAATATTCCCAGCTTTCAGGATTCGTGACAAAACGATCTTCCGTACCATCGGTATACTTCAGTTTGACTTCCGCCATGAACGCTTGCCGGTCGCCAAAGAAATTCCAATTCTCCCCTATGAATGTAGATGGTCCACTCCACCATCCTTCCCCAAGTCTGACACGGATCTCGTTGTCGCCCGGTTTTATTTGGTCTGTGATGTCGAATGTATGATAAAGATGGGTTTTATTATACTGAGTCGAACCGGGAAGATAATATTCTTCATTAATCCTCTTTCCATCTACATAAAGGTCGTAGATTCCCATTGCTGTGGCATTGACGGTAGCTTTTGCTATCTTCTTGGTCGGGTCGACTTCAATATTCGAACGCATTTCTGGCATGGAACGCTGCGGTAAATTCAACTTCTCCGATTTATTGAAGCTACCGTCGATTCTTGCTATGACATTGCGTGGCTCCCTGAAGTTGCGCACCACAAAGTCGCTTACCACAGCATTTGACCCTTCGGGAATATCAATTGCCACACCTGAAAGCACCGGGAAAGCGATGTAATCTCCACCATTGCCAAGAGGATTTAAACCTTTACCTCCTTCTTTCTTCCCATTTACGAAAACATCAACATTTCCATAGTTTACGGCAATCTCAACACTATCCGTCGCATGGCGGAAATTGTCAACGGGCATCTCCGCTATAGGAATTTCCGCTTTATCAGACATACTATAACCGCTTCGGTAGAGCTTCACAGAATCCCCATCTATCTGCAGGCGCACATAAGATTGTCCAGGTCGATTAGCAAGTCCATCGACATTCTTCTTAGCATCCATCAATCGAGGATCATCAAGACCGAATATAACAGAGGCTGTGTCACCCTCTTTCATGTCGATATTAAATCCAAGCCGAAAGACCGACAGATAGTCCGAATAGAATGGAAGGGAATCAGAATGAACAGAAATCCAATCTGCTCCATCAAAATGATTACCGGAAGAACCCAACATAAAAAATGGTTGCGTGGCAACTATCAAAAACGCAAAAATCTTATTTCGAAGCATACGTATCATAGAAAACAATTTAAAAACAAATATATATAATCCAAACAACATACACAAATAAACGAGCTAAAAAAGAAGCTCGATTCTACACAACGCATGCAAACATTAATAGAGTGCAGATTGTTGAAGCATATATAAATCCATCCAGTCATTCCACACTATGAAATTCACCGTTAGCCACCTGATAAGACACGTTTTATGCCCCATCATCATCTCGATGGGATGGATCTGTCTTTTGTCGACATCATGCCAACAGAAGGAGGTGGAATACTGCAGCGAACCGATAAGGGTAATGATTGAGTTTAATTGGATCGACGCGATAAACGCCCATCCAGACGGAATGACCGTACTTTTCTTTCCCGCTGACGAAGAATCTCGATTCTGGCGTTTCGATATCTCCGACAAAGAAGGAGGAGAAATCGAAATATTACCGGGAATCTACAATGTTTTGGCATTCAATAATGATCTCTCAGGAATTGAATTTTTCAATACAAAAGATTATGACCAATTCTCAGCAAAAGCAAGAAACATAAGTGACTCATTAACGTCTCCTACCGGAATGCTCTATTCCGCTCATCTTAAATCTGTGAAAATATTCAACCCTCATAGTAATTCCAATATCATCTCGCTTACCCCCGACTCGCTTTCTACAGTCTACCACGTTTGTCTTGACTCTGTAAGCGGCTCAGAACGAATAAAGACAGCACACGCCATAATAAAAGGTCTTGCACGTTCAGTATGTCTACCCATCGGCTGTAACTCAAAGGATATTTGCTGCATGGCTGCTCCTCTACACATAGATCCGAATTGCAATACGCGCCTTGAGGCTATTGGCACCGGATTCGGAAATCCCGATATTCCAAATCCCCAAATTACTTTGGAAGTAATCGTGACAACGTCGCACGGCAAATATTCAAAATCTTTTGATGTGACACATCAAGTAATGAACTGTAAGTATCCTAAAGACGTTTATCTTAACATAAAAGGTCTTGACATTCCAGAGGCTGACAATCCTGAAAACCCCGACGGTAATACCGACGTAGGAATTTCAGTAGGAGTAGACGGATGGCAACTTATCGAAATCTTTTATTCTTAATAAACATAAACATATTTCTTCACCAACTTAATTTAATCGCCATGAAAACACACAAAATCTACAATTTTTCGGCGTTTGCTCTCTCCGCTGTTGCAGCGATAGTCGTGTCATCTTGCTCATCGACCGATGAACCTCGCCCCCAGAGTGAAGACCAGACAAACGTAATAAGATTTGCCGCCAACACAGAGTTCTCCCGTGCAGGAGATATCACAACAAGTAATCTCAAGACCTTCAATGTCTATGCATATACAGGCAATGGGACATCGCCTGATTTATTTATGGACAATGTGGTAGTCACTAAGAATACTTCTAATGTATGGTCGTATGACCCTGTCAAGTACTGGCCATCAAAAAAGGCTGTGGATTTCTATGCCTTCGCTCCCGCTTTATGGCTCGGCACTAATACCCCTCTTGCCGGTGTTCCTTACGATGCATCAGAAGGAACAGAAGACATCATCTATGCTGTAAGCCCCGATCTTACAGGTGGAGCCGGACTCTCCAACGCCCAAGTAATATTTAATTTCCGACATGCGCTCTCCAAACTCACAGTAAAGATGAGTTCTTCAAATCCTGAACTCAAAGTTAATGTGACAAATGTAGCGTTGTCAAACCTAAATACCAAGGGCAATTTCCATTTCCCATCAGGCTCGACCGCTGACACCCCAACCGAACAGACTGTTGGCATGTGGACCGACCAAAACACTCCGCAAGTATATGTGATGCATATGAGTCAGGCTGCCGACGACATCATTACCCTATCTTCTACAGCCACAGACATGGGCACAACAACAGTGCCCGGAGCAAGATATCTTATTCCACAGCCTCTCGTATGGAACAACAACGGAAATGGAGCTGACACCTATATAGCAGTGATGTGCTCAATCTATGATGCTGACAGTGGTGCCAAGCTTTGGCCGAATGCCAACACTCCTGAAGAAAATATAGTGTCAGGAAGCACCTATGGCGATGGTCTTCTTAAATTCCCTCTTTCCACAAGCGCCTTCAAGGAATGGAAACCGGGATGCCACTATGTCTATAACCTCGTAATAAATTCGAATTCCGATATGGGTGCAATCGAATTTGGAGCGCCGGCTGTGGAGAGTTTTGTCAATGTCGAGACCTCATATCAGTAATTTACTCAACTTTCGCATCTGAAAGCTGAAGATTATAAGAATTAAGGAGTTAATCATACATTAAGGCTCATTCCTCAAGGGGTGAGCCATTTTCATTAAATAACCTTAATTATTTATTGAACCCTTAGGCTATCGTTGTGTTAATATAGTATAAAACCACTATATCAAAACTACGAAAAAACACGATAGACAATGACTACTGATTCCAACAATTCAAAAATAGTAGACTTGGCTACGATGCCATTAGGTAGCCGACAGATATTCATAATGATTGCAGCCTCACTCGGACAGTTTATCGGGCAGGGACTTGCTACACTTGTGGGCATCGTAATCCCTCTTATCCAACTCGTTGCACATCCGGAACTGAGTTCAGGCATACAAGGACTTATGGGATGTATTTCCCTTATCGGCATTATGGTAGGAACGGTAGTGTTCGGCCGACTTAGCGACCGCTATGGGTATCTTTTTTTCTTCCGCCTATGCCCTCTCATTATACTCGCTACATCACTCGTCTGCGTATTTATACACGCTGTGCCTGTGCTCCTTGTCTCCCTCTTCCTTATGGGCTTTGCAATCGGAGGTGAATACAGCCTTGATCCCGACTACATCTCAGAACTCATGCCAGCCAAGTGGCGCACTTTCATGGTGGGATTAGCAAAAGCATTGGCATCTGCCGGAAGCGCTGTAGTAGCTATCATCTGCTACGTGATGATTACAAAATCAAAGGATCCTGCTATATGGCCCGACCTTTTCTATATCACTGGAGCTATAGCTGCCATAATGTTTATAACCCGCCTTGGATTCGCTCAGAGTCCGCAGTGGCTTATGAGCCGCGGACGCAAAGCTGAGGCAGAGAAGGCTGTTGAAAAATTCCTTGGACCCAACGTCAGAATGATTTCAGACCTCCCTGCTGCTACAGCTGCCAAACCACAAGCCAAGCCCGAAAGCTTAGGAGCCTTCATCAAGGAACATATGCGAAAGATTATTCTTACAGGTGTGCCCTGGGCATGTGAGGGTTTGGGAGTATATGGCATCGGTATTTTCCTGCCTGTGCTCATCATGAGCTTCAAGATCGACAGTCTTCCGGCTACAGCACCCGAAATTGAGCATATCACACACTCTGTAGGTCTTACCTTCGTGCTGACACTCGTCATGATGCTGGGATTCGGCCTCGGACTCTATCTTCTTAAGAAAGAAAACCACGTCAAGATGCAGATTGTCGGATTCTGGGGAAGTGCAGTTGGCCTTGGTCTCCTTATGGCTGCATATCTATGCCACTGGCCTTCTTGGGTAGCCATTGCAGGCTTTGTCATCTTTGAGCTCTTCCTCAATGCCGGTCCTCACCTTATTACGTTTATACTTCCAAGTCAGGTATATGCCATTGAAAACCGAGGCACAGGCACCGGAATCGCTGCCGGCATCGGAAAGGCAGGTGCAGTAGCTGGAGCCTTCATCATCCCGGTGCTCCTTAAAAGTGGCGGTCCAACTACTGTCATGATTGTCTCCATCGCTGTAATGGTGGCAGGCGCACTGATCACATTTTTTGCAAAACCGAAAAAATAGTTTCTCTTAAACTAATAACCCCCTTAAACATCTAATACTATGTCTGCCACAACGACTACACCAACTCCCACACTGAAGCCACAGCCGAAGTCTGAGCGCTATGTGATGACCTTCATGAATATCGTTGTGCTGATCCTTTCAGCAGGCCTTATCTCATGGATTTCATATGATACTTTCAAGCGTATAAACTTTCTTGAAAACCATGCCTATATGACTTTTCAATATTGGGTCTGCATGGTCTTCATCCTCGACTTTTTCTTGGGTCTTTATTATGCCGACAAGAAATGGTCGTATGTCAAACGTCGTTTCTGGTTTCTGCTCTTGTCGATTCCAGTATTGAATATAGTCAACTACCTGAATATTACTCTGAGTCAGGATGCACTCTTTTTTGTAAGATTCATTCCTTTGGCACGAGGTGCCTTGGCATTAGCGATTGTCGTAAGCTACGTCTCCTCAAATGCTGTGTCGAGCCTTTTCGCATCATATATCACGATAATGCTCTTCATCGCCTACTTCTGCTCACTGATATTCTATCAGCGCGAAGCAGGTGTCAATCCCGACGTGAATTCTTATTGGACTGCCCTTTGGTGGACCATGATGAATCTATCTACTGTTGGTTGCGCAATATCTCCAGTTACGGTTGCCGGTAAGATTGTAGCCGTAATACTCCCGATATCCGGCATGATAATTTTCCCGCTATTTACAGTCTACCTGACCGACTATGTCAGCCGTTCATTCAAAAAGAACTCTCAGGAGAGTTCTACACAAAACAGCAATCAATCATCCGGGAATTAACAATAATTAATTTTTAACACTTGCGGGGAAGCCGCATCATATTATGCATAAGTTTACGAAGATAGTAGCCACAGTGTCTGACAAAAGATGCGATGTGGAGTTTATAAAGGAGTTAGCCGCAGCTGGCGTCAATGTAGTGCGCATGAACTCAGCGCATCTTGAATATGAAGGATTCAAGAAAATAGTTGATAATGCGCGGGCCGCCGACAGCACTCTCGCTATAATGATGGACACCAAAGGACCAGAAATCCGCACTACAGTCACTGAGACAGGAGATCCGGTAGGGTTTCATGCCGGTGATGCTGTGACATTCTATGGAAACCCTGATGGAAAGACCTCAACAAAAGTCATCAATCTCAACTATGCACACATAGCAAATGTAGTCAAGCCTGGCAATCGAGTTTTGATCGACGATGGAGAATTGGAGTTTACCATAATAGACATAGTCGGCGATGCCATTCATGCAGTGGCAGACAATGACGGCACACTTGGTTCGCGCAAAAGCGTCAACTTGCCGGGGGTCAGCATCGACCTGCCGGCTGTGACAGAACGTGACAAGCGCAACATTGGCTATGCCGTTGACTTAGGTGTAGACTTTATAGCGCATTCATTCGTGCGTTCGGCCTCCGACGTCATGGAAGTGCAGTCTATTCTTAATGAACGCCACTCCCCTATCAAGATCATCTCAAAGATAGAAAATCAGGAAGGCATCGACAATTTCGACGAGATCCTTGATGCTTGCTACGGAATCATGGTGGCACGAGGAGATCTTGGTATTGAGGTGGCTGCAGAAAAGATTCCAGGCATACAAGCCATGATGATACATAAATGCATCAAAGCTCACAAGCCTGTGATAGTAGCCACACAAATGCTTCACAGTATGATCGAGCATCCACGTCCTACGAGAGCTGAGATTTCCGACGTTGCCAATGCTGTATATCAGAGAGCAGATGCAATAATGCTTTCCGGCGAGACTGCCTATGGCAAGTATCCGGTAGAAGCTGTGACCACAATGACTAAGGTCGCTGTTGAAGTTGAAGCATCGCTTCGACAGAAAATGGAAATCCCACCTTTGACCGACGATGACATCACTTCATTCCTTTCACGTCAGGCAGTCCTCTCCGAAACCCGCGTCGGCACCAAAGCTATCTTTACCGATGCATTCGGAGGAGTGGCAGCTCGTTTCATAGCTTCATTCCGTGGCAACAACCCTACATTTGCTATCTGCCATAACAAGGAAGTATACCGGTGGCTTGCGCTAAGTTTCGGAGTTTCAGCATACTATTTTCCACAGCCTGATCCGGAAGATCCCCGACACTCGGTGGAAGCTGTTAAACAAATTGTAGAAGAAGACCATATTGGACTCGACGACCGCATTGCTTATCTGACCGGCACAAAACGCGGCACTCGCGCACTTGAGATCCTGACACCTGGAGAAATTCTTAATCCTTGATTGGGTCAGATTCATTTTATCTCGAAATCGGAATTGAAGGTCCGATGTATCCGGGACGAAAGGAGCCTTGGTCAACTACAATACGTTGGATTGCCATGCCGGAGTCTATACCCCGAAGTTTTAGGATGTGAGCATCAGAAACCTTATCAAGAGGAAGCATCAGGCGAGTAAGCGCGGAATTGCGGAGGACGTTAAGTTTCCAGGGTTTTGACCATTCTTCAGGAAGGTACTCAATGATTTGCTCTTCACCGTGGTCGATGGTGACACCTATCTTGCATCCTTTACCTTCATACATTGGGAAGTATGGGAGATGGAAAATCTGAAGAGTGATGGAGTCACCGGGAATATCGTCAATCTTTACTATTGCTTCGGCTGTTTCGCCTGAGTTCCCGTCTGAAGCGGGGTCACCCAGCTGAAGTATGAAGCCGTCGTAGCCTATTCCTTCGATAAATGAGGCTCCTTTGGATAATTTGGCTGTGCGGAGGTCGAGTGTGCGGCATAAGTCATTACCTCTTGACTGCCAGTCAACCGCTCTGACTATGGATCTCTCCCCCACCTCAGGGAATTGACGCAATGTAGGACGATTCTGATACTTGGCGCAGAAACCCGGCGGGACGGTCATCATGCCATTCCATTTGCCGTTTTCAAGTGAATTATATGTTTTATTGAGAGCATCTATGCTGTCGGCTGCCTCTATTGACAGACGTGCGGCATAGTTGGCACCCGATTTATCGTCGATGTCTGCCAATTCTCCGTTAAGCTGAGCAAAGAGAAACTTCCGGTTCATCATCTCGGAGGCAAGTACAGGATAGCCTATCATTTCAAAGAATGGGATACGCAGAGAGTCAGGCAACTCGCTCATTAAAGCATCAGTTTTTGTTGCCAGATTTTTATATTCGTCAATACGTTGCCAAGCATCACCGTAGTTTGAGAAACTGAAGTCAGTCGGTCCCACTTCGCGTGTGTCAGGGGTATCCCATTCTATTTCCCAACCCATATATTCAGGCTTCCTAATCCAGGCAAGCCGATAGTATTCATCCAATATCTTTTGAATGGCATCCTTATATTTATCGCCACACCATTCTGCCACAAGAGAAGAATGATAGGTGTTGATATTATCTTGGGAGAATCGGTCGAAGTCCCATGCCATGTCGAAAAATGTCTGGGTGTCGAGTTCAGCCGGTTTGATGTCGCCTACATTAAGAAGCCAATAGCGATCAGAGCCGCAATCGTAGGCTTTCTTCAATTCGTGATACATCATGGCAGGAGGAGTCGTGCAGAGCCAGAGATAGTCATGAGGAGTGCCGAGATAGGAAGTGTGGTAATACACACCGGAAGAGCCAGAGCGTTTTCTTTCAGCAGGAGAGGAAACGCTTTTCATATAGCCGTAGTTGTCATCTGGCCAGATTATCGTGACGTCCTCAGGGACATGGAGTCCTTTGCGGTAAAGGTCAAGTGTCTCCTTATATGGTACAAAGATCTGAGGAATCTCCTCTGCGGGCTTACCAAGTCTCCTGGAGAGGAGATCACGCTGATCGGTGATCACCTTCTCAAGAAGTGCAATACGCTCTTCAACGGGTCGAGTACGGCTCATCGCCTCATCGTGGACGCCACGCATACCAATGGTATAGATATTTTCAAAATCTGCCACCTCGTCAAGACGATCGGAGAATTTTCCGTAGATCACATCGCGGTTTGTGCCATAGTCCCATTCCCCATCACGCTCAGGATCCCATTCCGAGAGAGCTGCATTATTAAACATTATCGGTTCGCAATGAGAGGTGGTCATGATTATGCCATATTTGTCAGCAACTGTCTTGCTTTCAGGATGAGAATAGAACGCACCAGTGCAGGAATGCATTGCGGGAGCAAGCATATTGCCTTTCAGCCGCAATAGGAGCTGACAAACTTTCTCATAGGTTTTAGGGCCAATATCCTTTACGTCGCTATCAAGTCCGTTAGCAGCCCAAGGTAGCATTCCCCAGTCTTCATCGTTAATGAATATACCCCGGTATTTGATAGTGGGGGTATTGGAAATGCAATCGAGATTGATTTTTATATCGGGATTGTATTTAACTGGGACATCAGCCCACCAAGTCCATGGGTCAACGCCTATTCCACGGGAAAGAGTAGTGACACCGTAGGCAGTGCCACGTCGGTCACTACCTGCGATAACCAATAGTTTCTTTCCGTTTTTGGTAGGGATATTTTTTATAATGAAACGTTCCCATCCCTGACGAATGCTATCGGCAGGGATGACTCCTTGTTTAGCAAGATCATCGATTAGGCGCGAGTGTCCGAGGGTGCCGATCAGGATCGCATCTGTATTTTGGGGCAACGAGGTAGAGATATCAGGAGTTTTCCCCGTTACTTTGGAAATATCTTCGGCGAGCATCTGAGCTACATTAGCTACCACAACATAGTCAGCGGGGTCATAGACTATGGGGCTTCCTTTGAGGGGGAATGCGAGGGAGTTGGCAGCAGACGCGCAAATTATGCATAGGAAAGAAAGCAATAACGGGAAAAGAAATTTCATGATAAAATATAGTTATAGATGTATTTTTACGCTTATTGGCGTGCGCGGAGTGCACTATGTTACTAAAGATTAGCGAGCGATGTGCTTTTTGCCGTTTTGGATGTAGATTTGCCCCTTATAGAGAAAGGTTGGGTTAACAGGTTGTCCGTATAGGTTGAAGCATTCTTGCGATCTTGTGTCGGCATTTATGCTTTCAATGCCTGCAAGGGAGGAGGCTTTGGCTATAGCGTCGGCGAGGGCGGCAGTAGCTTGTTCGTAGATTGTCGGGGATGTAGAGACAAGTGATTCGTATTTTTGTATTGTTTCAAGGAGATTTTGGGCTGCTTCCGTAGAGAGAGCCTCCTCCGGGAGAGAAGCATAGAAATCCTTGGCTTGATTGAGTGTACGCTGGAAAGTGCCTTTATAGCGCTCGGCAGTCGACATTGCAGTGGCTATCTTGAGGTTGCCGACGATTACAGCATTCCATCCTGATGTCATACTATATGTTACGGTGTAGTCTCCTTCTGTGGGAATATCGAATTCGAGGGAATGTGCAGTGGAGCCTCCGATGCGACCTTGCTGCTCATCCATATTGCCGGTAGAGGGGAGAGAAGAGAATTTTGCGACATCTGTTCCATCCAGTGCCTTAACGGTAAAATCAAATTTCACATTACCGTCGAGCGAACCTTTGTTCCAATATATGGAATTGAAATTTGCCACATATCGGCCTTTGTCGAAATGGAGTGCGTAATCGGGTGTATACTTACCATAAGTGATCTCACAACGGTCGTAGTCGCGGGCACTCAGATAGAAACCTTCATTAAAGTCACCACCGGTCATGAAATACTTCATACGTGCACCACCTGTGTTGGCACTTCCAGACACTTTCTCGTCTTTTTCGCCGTTGGCACGAGTATTTATGCGATACCAACCGGTTGGAATTCCCTCACCTACGGTATTTTCCTCTGCACGAAGATTTGGATTGAAGACTTCATTATACGGAGGGACATCTCCAACTTCTTCAAGACCGAAAGTATAGGTAGCCTTAAAGACTTTCATGACTCCGTCGTTCTCTCCCTTCACATTGCGAAGTGTGAGAGCATATTCACCCCGTTCAAGAGCTGGGACTAAGAGAGTCAGAGTATTTCCTGAAGATTTTACATCAAGGGATACCGATACATCATCTTTTTCGAGTACAGCTTCTGCTTCTGAGCCATCAACGTTCATATCAAAAGTAAGAGTTATCTCCATTCCGTCGAGCGGAAGGTCGAAAGAGCCATTTTCAGGTTCAACAGTGCCCACCTTCGGAGCATCTGGCCCGAGACTCCAGAGATTCATAAAATTCCAAGCTTCGATGCTTGTCAGGCAAAACATGGGGTCTTCCGACTGCCAATGTCCCTTATCCTTAAATTCGAGAAGACGAATCTCCACGCCATCCAGACCGTCGCCCCAAATATGCATCTTTGCACCTTTATTACGATTGCCCTCAGGATAAGGATCAATGAGAGTCTCAATAGCATTGCACTCGTTTCGCTTGATCCAGTTGTCGAGAGTAGGCTGCACACCGCTGAATACACAGACATCATCTCCTGTGCCGTGTACATGCATTATGGGCACAGGACGTGAACTATAGGCACTCTTATCCCACATAGGATATCCGCTTACAGGGACGAACGCCGCTATTTTCTCAGAGATACGATTGGCACAATGATAGGTAAACATTCCGCCCATAGAGAAACCGGTGAGATACACGCGTCCAGTGCTTATATTATGATCTTTTTCCATCTTGTCGATGATGGCGCTGACAAACTCCACATCGCGATTTCCGCTGATATCCCAACCATGGTCGATCCCTTCCGGGAAAACCAGCACAAATTTGGCAGTGTCTGAGACAGCAGTCCATTTGGAATTGCTATCGTGCCAGTCGGCACTCTGGTTCATACCGTGACAAGCAATGACGAGAGCTGCTCCAGAAGGAGTGTTGTCGGGCACATGCACTTTAATGTCGCGAGATTGTCCGTTGACTGTGACCTTTTCCCAGGATGTTGCAGCAAAGGCAGAAGACAAGGTCAACGCGGCAAGACAGAGAGTAAAAAAATGTTTCATATTCTTTGTTTAATTTTTTGTTGGCAATAAGAGCCCATCTCATAAATTTGAGAGGGTCTCTAATCTCAAATGCAAAGATAATTCAAAATTCTTATTCTCATTTACCTATGCGTGGCGTTTTTCTACAAAATAGTATCTTCAAATGAGACGAATTCATACGAAAAAGAATCATCCATGCGACCAATTCAAACAAATATAAAAAACAAACAGAAAAATAAATGAAAAAAAAATTATAATTTTGTATCCATAACAATATATTAAATGGCTGCGGCTTAAAAACAATTACATTATGAAGCGAATATTATTTTGCCTACTGCTCTCGATCATCGGGTTTTCGCTCCCTGCGCAGGAACGACGACCGATCGACAATCAGCACCCAATGTGGATGGTCCACATCGATGTGTGGAATTCGGCTGATCCACAAAAAATCATAGATTTGATTCCTGATGAGATCAAACCCTATGTCTGTATGAACTTGTCCCTATCATGTGGATATGACACGAAGACCAATATGTATAGGATGCCACGTTCGGCAGTCCGCACTTATAAATCATGGGCATCCGTGTGTCAACACAATGGAATGTGGTTTACATGTCAGCCCGCCAGTGGCGGACACACCCATATCCAGGATGATGACCTCGAGACTTTTGAATACTTTTTCAAGACTTATCCAAACTTCCTTGGATGGAACTATGCAGAGCAATTCTGGGGCTTTGACGAGCCCGGTGACAAAAGTAGCAGCACTCAGGAATCGCGTATAGCATTGTTTGCAAAACTCGTAGAGATGTCGCATAAATATGGAGGCTTCCTGACAGTAAGTTTCTGTGGGAATATATGGAGTCACGCTCTAAATCCATTGGGCATGATGAAACGCAACCCTGATCTCCACAGGGCATGTCAGGCTTATCCCGAAGCTATACTTTGGCTATATAAATACACCACCAGCAGCTGTTTCTACAACAATGAGAGCGTCTCCTGGGGACCATTCATAGCCGGCCTTGCCAATAATTATGGTGTACGCTACGACAACTGCGGTTGGAATGGAGCACTGAGCGATATATGTGGAGACGGCAAGCCTTATCCTGGAGCTGCTGGCATTGGCACAGTCATGGAACAGACGTGTGTCAACGGTGGAGCAGTATGGGACGGCCCTGAGCTAATCTGGACAGAGGATTTCCAAAATCTTAACAACACGAATGTCAATGGATATCAACGTCGAAACTGGGGAAAGTTTCCTAATTTCGACGGAATTTGGCTTGACATGTTTAGCAAGATCATCGATGGATCAATGTATATCCCAACAAGACAAGAGGTATTGGCAAAGACAAAGATAGCAATCATCAATGATGTCACCGGAGGGAATGATGAAGATAAATATGCATCTTGGGATAATCTCTATGACGGTCTTTATAAGCAGACAGATCCCTTCAATAGGAACAATGGATATTGGATGGACAACTATCTATATCTCAAGAAGACGGGGCGATATGGCACTATTCCGGTAATGCTTGAAGCTTATGATGAATTAGCCAAGCAGATTCCAATACAAGTCAAAAAGTCTGCCCGGAATTCGCACTGGTCTTCAATAAGCAAAAAGGTAGATGAGTTTAATGAGCAGTATCCGGAAGTGTCAATAGGCGACCTATATGTCAACCGTTTTCGCAACCAGCTTATCACTTATACTCCCTATTCCAATATAAATGGGAAAACTGCCACCGCAAAAATTCCTCTAAAGTACAACACTTGCGACACTCTTGAATTGAAATATAATATACTTTCGTCTGGCGTCATCAGAGAATATGAAGATCATATTGATTTCTATCTTAATAATTTCAGAAACGACAGCACCACAAGGCGAATAGACGTAATCCGCATCCACGGTCTTAATGCTGAACCCACATATCAAGTCAATAAGCATGGCGACTATTACGCCTCCGTCACAAGCAACTACAATGAAGAAAACAATACATATGTACTCAATGTAAGGCATCTTGGGCCGGTCGATGTGAAAGTTTTCTGTCAAGGAAATGCAGACAGGAAAGATGCCAATGATGCAATTCCAACAGATTATATGTTGCCTATTCCAAAGCAACCAGAACCTTTTAAGGGTAGTGTCATAATTGAGGCAGAAAATATGGACTACAAGAATGTTAAGAATGTTGCCATCACTCATTCCGGATGGTGGGCACCTGACTATAACCATTTTGCCGGATTAGGCTATGTGGAAATGGGCACAAACTCACAGGCCTCACTGCGGCATGAACTCGATCTCAATGAAGGAGGTGATTATGAAATAGCTATTCGCTATTGCAATACTACCAAATCCGGAGATTTTGAAGTGTCAGTCAATGGAGAAATCCACAATGTAACACTTGACAAGATTAACAAGAATGAGTGGACTAAGATTAAGATACCGGTGTCTTTGAAAGAAGGAGCAAATACTCTTATTCTTACAAATACCGGTGGAGCCGCTCCAGTCATTGACCAGATAATATACATTCCAAAGGGCTCTGAAGAAGAAAAATTCCTTGTGACAGTAAGAGAGTCGGAAAACGGCACAGTCAAAGCAAACCTTAGCGAAGCGGCAGAAGGGGAGAAAGTCACCCTTATCGTAACGCCACAAGAGGGTTATGCACTCAAAGAACTGAAAATTGTGAATTCAGTTTTCTATTCCATGTCGGCGACAATCGAGATAGGAGATTCAGGAGAAATATCTTTCATCATGCCGGACGACAACGTCACTATTCAGCCTGTCTTCGTCGACATGACATCTGTATATAAGCTCGACTATACGAATGTAGCAAATGGAACTATTCCTGAAGGATGGCAATGTATCCAAGAAAATAATGAGATCCACGAATATCCCCAGTCATATGGAATGGGAGCCCGCACATTCAAGGATTTCAATGGCTATCAAGGGAAAGCTCTTTATTGGCGCAACGGAAGTGCTGAATATGGCGTTCAAGCCAACTATCCTCTTACCCTTGAACCTGGAGAGTATAAACTTACATTTGCCATGGCAGGATGGAAAGGAAATCACCAATATAATGTCACAATCCGAAATGCCGCCAGCAAAGCTGAGGTAGCTCAATCAGAAGTATTTACCCCAACCGTAAATGTCAACGGCAATACCTCAGCAGATGTATCTGCTGAACCGGAGCATGAATTCATATTCACTGTTCCAGAAAAGGGTAATTATATAATACAATTTAATGACAAAACAACCTCTGGAGGCTTCCATGAATTCCTGCTATTTGAATGTATGTTGAACAGTACCGGCAATACCGGCGTAGAAACTATCTCTGAGGGACGGAATGGGATGCCTGCAGGTATTTATTCTCCTCAGGGCTTAAAGATCAGCTCAATGCAATCAGGACTCAACATTGTGATAGAATCCGATGGAACTGTAAAGAAAGTTATGAAGAAATAAATCCAACGCATTATCCAATAAAAAGCGCATAAGTTCAGGCTTATGCGCTTTTTATTAATGATGTTGTATAAACTGATTTAAGTAATATTATACCAATCTAATAATCTAAAAGGTCATTTTTTTGATTTCATACTTCAATCCCCTATCTTCTTTCTTCTCGTTGTAGTTGGCAGCTATGAGATAGACAATACGATCATCAAGAGCATACCGACCGGCATAATCACGGGAATGAATCTGCGCCATAGCTTCCTGAACGCTCCTATTGTATTTAAACTCGAATATATATATATATTTGTCAGTGAATACCTCAATATCACTCCTGCCTTTGTATCCGTGATGCTCAGCAATTGCCTGTGTTCCACTTAGCACAGCGATAAGATAAGTGACGGCTCGGTAGGTTGATTCTTGGTGATCCTCCCCCGGAATATCCTTCAATAGTATGGACAGACGCTCCATAAACTCATAAATCATGCCTTTTGCAAGGTCACTTTTAAAACGATTTATATCTAACGAACCTCCTATTAATCCTGTGTTTGGAGCATACAGAGGCAGGAGATTTTGAAAGAATCCGATTTCCACTTCACGGTTAGGGAAGCCCAGAGAATATAGTTGTGTTGAGGCGTCGTAGCTTTCAATCGAAAGATAACCGGTCTGGAACATCAGCGGCACTGGATTCAGATGATCAAATCCTATAGAAACGAGATTCTCTAAAGAAGTCTTAACTCCATTCAGTTCCTCGGGATCCATTCTTTTATTCTTCACCCATTCTGCAAGGAAAGTCGGTGTGCCTGTCTCAAACCAATAAGGTCTTATTTCCTTTGATTTCAATGCACATAACACACTATAAGGATTATATATTCTGGAACCTTTCTGCGTAAAAAGATAGCCGTCATAATAATTGCGCAATGCAAAGACCGTCTGGGAGAAATCCTCTTCACGCTCCGCAGCCAAATCTTCTATGCCGGAATGGAATGTGCCTATCAACTCATGCTCAGTCCAACCACATATGTCGGCATATGCATTGTCCATCGATATATCGTTCAGATTGTTCAGATCGCTGAAAATGCTTACTTTCGTAAACCTCGCCACACCGGTGATAAAGGCGAACCGGATATAGTCGTCCATTGTCTTGAGATTCGCAAAGAAGCTCTTAAGTATCCTCTGATTCTTTTCAAATAATTCTTTGTTTTTCTCTATGGCAAGCATTGGTTTGTCATATTCATCTATCAGTATCACGACACCCCGCCCCGTCATCTGATATGCCCTTCTAATAAGCTGAGAAAACCTTCCCGATAAAGTATTGGTGATTTCGGTCATTTCATATTCCTTCTCATACTCTCCGATAAGGCGATTAAGAAGATTCTGAAGCCCATTTTCTTCAAAAAAATCCTCAGCGTTAAAATCAAACCTCAAGACAGGAGAAGGAGTCCAGTCAAGATCCATTTTATCGGCTGCAAGACCGCGGAATAGTTCACGTTCACCGTCAAAATATGCCTTTAGCATTGATAGCAATAGGCTCTTCCCAAACCGTCTTGGACGACTTAGAAAAACATATTGTCCCTGCTTCAACAACGACTTTATATAGTGAGTTTTGTCAACGTAAGCATAGCCTTGCCTGATTATCTTAGGGAAAGACTGCATTCCGATAGGGTATCTCAGTTCATCCATGACTTCTCAATTTTTGAACGCAAATATAATACTTTTTTGATTCATATCCAAATCAATATTTTCACTGATTCATCTGCCACTTTCTGGATTAACAAAGGAACTAACCGACATCAGTCATCTCAAGAATGAAGTAAGGAGACCAGTCCAAAGAAGTAGGCAAATAACAAATAAAAGCGCATAAGCAAGATGCTTATGCGCTTCTATTTTACTATGTGATAGTTTATTTCTTGATAAACTTCTTACCGTTCTTGATAACGATGCCACGGTAGTTTTCATCTACTTTCTGGCCAAATACATTGTAGATAACGTCAGCATTCTTGGCAGCGTTGATAGATTCTACTGAGTCACCACCTTTCTCGATGAAGTTAAGCTTTTGAACTTTTACACCATCAGCAAAATCACCCCATGGTAATTTTACAGTATTGAGGTGAACAAACGGATATTCGTCAGGTATTTCAGAGAAATAGAAATAGAACTCTCCATTTTCATCCATAGTTGGAACACATTCTGTAATACCCTGATCATCTGTCGGACGATTGAAGAGGAGACGAAGACCTAAACCAGGAGTACCCTTAGCATAGATACCAGCATATCCAGTAAGATCTGCATACAATTTGCCAGATACACTTCCATTACCAACTACTACAGAACCACCATTGTAAAGAGTCTTTCCAACATTATCTTCGAAGCCCATTGTAGAGGGATCTGCAGCGATCTGAGCATTCTCGTCGAATCCATCCCAAACATGGAAGAGAGGAGCAATAGCCTTAGGATCCTGCTCTTTGATCTTAGTAAGCACGAGCTCGTCAAGATAAATATAGCCAGGAACTGAACCTACAACAACAGCTTCTTCACCTTCACCTTCAGTAATAGTACGAGCCTTGAAGTAGAGAGCATCTATCTTAGTAGAAATAGAATAGTATGGTTCACCGATATAGTCGCCTTTATCAGCAAGACCAGTATAATTGATAGAATAGCGGCTACCCATCCATTCATTTATCATACCATGATCAGCATCGTTAATATAGATAGAAGCAAGGGGATCATTACCGTCCCAAGCACCGGGGCCAAAAGAGCCTTCAGCCTCACCATCTTCAGAAGCCCAGCTTCCTACTGCTTCGATGCTTGCGACTTCAGAAAAGTCGATTGTCTTGCCATCAAGTTTAAGCATGATCTTGCCTTCACCAGTACCGTCGCAAACGAAAGCTGCTTCATCTGCATCCCAAGAGATGCTGCCTTCAGCAACGAAATCTTCGGCATGAAAACGAACTTACCTTCGTCGTTCCAGTCAATCATCATCTGGGCATTTGCGCCCATAGCAGCTACGAGAGCTGCACTAAGAAGTGTAAATTTCTTCATAACATGAAGTTTTTTTGGGTTAATAAAAATCTATGGGGTGTGGGGAGTGCTCTGAGCACTCCCCAATCACTTTTAATTAATTTGCAGAGAGAGCGTTGAAGATTGCCTCGTAGGCATCTGTGCGTGCATTATTTTTCCAAAGGTCGGAAGTACCTGCAAAGATAATACCTGCACGGTTTTCAGCCTTTATGAGACGGAAGTATTCTGCTACCAAGAAGCCATAGAATTCAGCATCAGCGTTAGCCACCGACAGATTGTCGAGACGAACAAGTTTTCCGGATCCTGCAAGAGCAGTGAAAAGATTTGTAATTGCCTGACGATTCTCAGCCGAAGTTTCAATATTGTTCATGGCAACAGCGATACCATCAATCTTAGCACCCGCGTTCGACCATGCAGCAACCTGAGATAGCAGGCTCTGAGTCTTTTCAGCATTTCCAATAAGACCGGATTCACTTACAAAGAACTTAGCGGTACCAACTCCTCCTGCAGCAGCATATGACTTAGAAAGGCAATCGGTAACAGTCTTTACATAGTTGTCACCCATGTAATCATTGAAGAAGAACATGCCTGACATATCGTTGACAACAGCTCCGTTCTCATCCAACACAGCTTCTGACTCTGAAGAACGAAGGACATAAGGTGCCACATCGCTCATCGGATTCGCAACCACAACATAATCTGAGATCGAAGGAGCACAAGCCGTCATAACTGCGTCAGCCCAATTGCTGAAATTATCTGCAAGAGCGGCAGCTTTCTCAGCCTCATTCTTTTCTACATATTTATCGGGAACACCTGTGGTCCAACCCATCTGAACATTATCAATAAAATAATATGAGTTATTGACGTTAGGTCCAAATGCAATAGTCACTTCGTTAGCAGCCTTGTCAGCATCAGAGAGTTCGATATCTGTAATATCAAGAACGAGTTTGTTCATCCATGTTTCAAGAGGACAACCGCGTTTGTCGGGAGTATCATCTGAAAAATTCTTACGCACGCCATTGACAATCGCCACAAAATTTCTTTTTTGCGACTTAGTATCCGGGCAATAAAGATCAAATACGATAGATGTCAGATTTCCAACAGTCAACTCATTTGGAAGCTTAATGGTTAATTCTGCATATGAGTTCTTAGCCTTTTCTGAAGCAGAACCGATCTGGAGTACATTACCTTCAGCTCCTGAAGGATTGGCAGCAACGACAGCCGTGCTTCCATTACTCATAGGATATGTGTTACCCTGAGCGTCATCTTCGAAATCAACAGCTAAGAATGTCCCAATCGCAAGGTCACCCTTGATGAATGTTGGAGAGATCACTTCCTCAAGATGAGATTTTGGAAGTGCATTGTAAGCGAGCATGGCTCCTGCACCAACGGAAGGAGAATCTTCGATAAACATATCTGTTACGGGAATAAGCACGAAGTCACCGTCCTCGTTGAAGATAGTCGAATATGCAAGGGCACCGGCATCAGTCACCATATCAAAATTGGTCTTAGCTATGCTGTAGGTTAGACCTTTTGAGGCATAATCAGCAGAAGATACTGCGAGACCGAGCTTAAAGTTGGGATTTGCTGTGCGGTCAAAGGCACTATTGAGAGTAGCAAGGGCAGCGAGATGCTCAGCATGCTCTACGTCCTCAGGCTTGTCCATCTTGAAATTACCCTCATATCCATCGGCACAAGAAGCCATAGCCAAGGCGAGTGCAGGAAGAGTGTAAATAAATATCTTTTTCATATTTCACATTATTGAGGGTTATTTTCTTTCAATTCCGAAAGTCTGAGCACCATAGACATTGCGAGTGCGGAGCACGAGGGTATCTTTCGACTCAAACTTCATGTTCTTTTCAGGAATGTCTAAAGTATAGTCAAGATAGATTGCATCGCGATCTTTGCCACCGAGACTATTCTTCTCCCCTTTTGTCACGAATTTGCCGGTGCCTGACACTGTTGCGTTTTCGCTTGCAGAAGAAAGGGTACAGGTGTTGTCGTCGGCAAAAGCAAGCTTGACATTAACAGTCACAGTATTACCGCCAGCATCCTTCACAACGACTGGAAGGATGTCTTCCTTATAGGCCGATGTAGAAAGATTGACCACTTCATCATTCTCAACATATTCATTGTGTCTAACGACTTTGGAAGCCTGACCGTCAATAGTGGCATTGTCAACACCACGGCGGAGGTACTGGCCATGCCAGGGATTAACATACTTGACACCATAGAGGATGAAGTTCTTAGGCTGCACCGACCAATGCGCGTCATTGGTAAGCACAGGATTCTCTTCAGTTGCAGTTCCTGTGATGATCCTGTCGGCACCGGAGACATCAGTCATTCGCAATGGAATCACATAGCACCTGTCAATAGATTTTGGGTCGTTGAAGAACTTATCAGTCAGATGCACTGTCAAGCTACCATTGATCTTTCCTGATGGAATATTGATCTGCTTCTCGTCGATGGTATAGTAATCAGTCGGCATCACCTCTACGATCTGGTCGGAATCAACGAAATAGAATCCATCAACAAGAGAAGGATCGACCACATAATCAATAAGCACATTCTTCTTATTGCTGTAGCCACCACCCCATGCAGCCTGGATGCCCACGGTGTGATTGTTGTCAGCTGTCAGGTCTACGAACTCGTCAGTTCCGAGCTCCACAGTCCTCATAGCATATTGATTGGCGAAATACACAGACTGATAGTCGAAATCGGGAAATTCCTGATTTCCGTTATGGCAGGCGGTGAGAAATGCCAACCCGGCTATGGTTGAAGGTATTATAAAATTAAGTTTCATACGTTTGATCAGATTATTGCTGAATTAATGCCAGCCATTGTTCTGCTGGAGATTGCTGTATTTAAGGATCTCAGACTGAGGGATTGGAGGATAATTCATATAAGACTGATAGTCGCGAGTCTCGACATCAATGATCTTATATGTTCCGTCAGTCTTCCACTCAATGCCTTTTACGGGCTCGTTCAGATTAAGCTTCCAACGACGCAGATCCCAGAAACGGAAGTTCTCGAAGCAAAGTTCGAGGCGGCGCTCGTTGCGTATAAGTTCACGCATTTTTTCCTTAGAAGCTGCACATTCCTCAAGGTAAGCGTCGCCATTGGAAGCACCTACACCTGCACGCTGACGGATTGCTTTGATAACGTCGTAGGCAGAGAAACCATTTCCACCATCTGCCTTGGGACCGTATGCCTCGTTTGCAGCCTCTGCATAATTGAGATAGATCTCAGTGTAGCGCACGCGGGGAGCGATGTGGTTCTGGTTGGTCTCTGATCCGGGTGTGCAGTTCACATCCATACGGAGACGCTTCTTCATGTAGTAGCCGGTGCGCGATGAGCGCTGCTCTACACCCCCTATGCCATCGGTAGTTCCGTCTACAGTCGAGATTGTAGCATTGTTTACACCCACTCCGGTGCTCCCGTTATAGATGATATAAGCATAGAAACGAGGGTCGCGGTTAGCATATGGATTTGCAGCGTCATAATCAGCAGCCATGCTAATTGGATAGCCAGATACAGTAGGGAAAGCATCAACGAGGTTCTGAGAAGGATTCATTCTTCCATTTCCGTTAAGGCTTGGCGGAAGGTTGTCTTTTTCTGTGCCGTTATTGTTCTCCATATTGCTACGCCAGATGATCTCATCCGGGTTTCTACCCTCTTCAAAATTCTTATTGTCAGCAATTTTGCCGATATAATACTCATATGTACCCTTGCTGATACCGGCTACACCGTCGTTTTCCTTAAGCAGGCCAGCAGCTGCATTGGCAGCATCTGCCCAAGGAAGGGTGTTACCATAGCCTTCGCTTGCAGCGAGCAGAGTGACACGTGAGAGATATGACTGTGCTATACGTGCACTGACGAGCTGACGGAAAAAAGAGCCCATCGTACGATTGTAGATAGCAACATCTTTAGTATATTTCTGGAACTTTGCCGGTACCTCAGCAGCATCTTCATAATCAAGAGGAAGGATTTCAATTGCCTTATTGAGGTCGCTTATAATCTTGTCTACACACTCCTTAAAGGAGGGACGCGTCATTACAGCATTGATGTCGTCGTTTGCACCGACATAGCTTTCAAGATAAGGGACACCGAGGAGGTTGCCAGCAGCATCATATCCGGCATGAGCCTTAAGGATCTGATAGTGAAGAATAGCTCTCAGACCATAAGCCTCACCTTGAAGACGTTGGGCAAGCATAGCTCGACGCTCCGGATCAGCACTCCATTCCACATCATCGATTTTTTCGAGAAGCTGATTGATATATTCGATTCCAGCGTAGGATCCGGTCCATTCGTTGATGCCTGTCCAAGAAGAAGCAGTCCATCCGCCGGTAGCCATTGTGCGGAAAGCATCACCGTTCTGATTTACCACAGCATTATCGGTGGCATATTCCGTATTGTTATAGTATCCCGAAAGAGCACCATATGCCCTTGTCAGAAATCCCATGGCGAAGTCAGGCTCGGTCTCCATCTGGTCGAGATCCTTGAAATTCTGCTTTGCAGGCTCAAAAAGATCATCACAACTTGTCAATCCAAGCGCAACCACAGCCATTAATGTATATATTAACTTTTTCATACTACTTCAGATAATTACATATTAAGTTTGCAACCTATATAGATAGTGCGGAACTGAGGAGCACCGAGATTTCTCTCGAGATGTGCCCTCTCTTTGGAGATGGTAAAGAGATTATAAGCACCTGCATAAACGCTGATACCGTTAATAAAACTGCTCTTCGGCACTATGTCGTAGGTAAGCTGAA
>CAZGGB010000010.1:0-56837 GCA_964525115.1 uncultured Sangeribacter sp.
CTTTCAAGCTGCTTGAGTTAACATATATCGTTTAATTTTTGTGAGCTACTTATTTGTCATCTTAAGATTTGACAATGGCTCATTCAAAGAATTTTCTGAAGACAGCTACAGTGTCAAGGTGATCCTGCACTCCGGCAGTCTCGGCAGCCGAATGCATTGCCCAGATTGGCGCACCCATATCAACTCCTCTCAAGTCGATTTGTCCCGTCAGAATATTTCCTAATGTAGACCCTCCAGCCACATCAGAATGATTCACAAAATATTGGCATTTGACTCCGGCTTCCTCACACAGCGAGCGAAAGACAGCCGCTCCGTCAGCATCTGTCATATACTTGCAATTGGCATTTATCTTTACCACCGGGCCTCCTCCAATGACAGGATGGTTTGTTGGATCATATTTTTCATTATAATTGGGATGCCAAGCGTGCGCATCATCTGCTGAAATCATAAATGAATTGGCTACGGTGCGATAGAATGCCTGAGGGCCAAAACCAATACATAGACATATCCGCTCAAGTATCTCACGCAATACGGGAGAATGAGCTCCTTGCTTTGTTCCTGATCCAGTCTCCTCATTGTCAAATACAGCCATTACTCTTGTTGCGCCACATGGAGTATCGCATTCCTGAAGAAGAGCCTCAAGAGAAGCGAATGCCATACTAAGGTCGTCAATACGTCCGCTCTGAAAATACTCATCATGCGCTCCGACCAACTGTGGTTTTTCCAAAGGATAGAGATTGAGTTCGTAGTCTATGATTTCCTCTGGTTGTATTCCAAGATACTCAGCGACAATACCTTTTACGACTCCACCCCGCTCTTTATAAGCGGCGAGTTGCTCAGCAGTGAAGTATCCAATGACGGGCTTCATGTCTTTCTGCACACTAAGTTTATTGCCTTCATTCACTTCCCGATTGAAATGAATGGCCAGATGCGGAATAGTGCATATAGGCTTCTTGAGATCAATCAATGTTGTGACGGGATGCAGGAAATCTTCACCCATTGTCATAACTCTTCCTGAAATGGAAAGTGGACGGTCAAACCATGTGTACATTATGCCACCGCCATATTTCTCAACATTTAGGCTCACCACTCCCCCTTCTCCGTAGATCTCACAATTTGGCTTAATCTTAAAGCACGGGGAATCACTATGTGAAGAAATAATTCTGAAACCGGAATATCCAGGTGCATCAATGCCAACTATAAAGGCAAAAACGGCTGAATCATTCTTAACCACATAATATTTTCCACCACATTCTATGTCCCACTCATCTCGAGGGTCAAGTTGGATGAAGCCGGCATTGTCAAGCTCTCTGCAGATGGTTGCTACAGCCATAAAATTGCACGTAGACTCCTCCATCCATTTCAATAATCTTTGTATCATATTTGTTAAAGTTGTCAGGTTGTCGAGTTGTCAGGTTGTCATACTCAATTATGAATTTTGCATTATGCATTATGCATTGAATTGAGTGCTCTAAGCACATTGCAAAGCGTCTGCGACCAATAGTCTTTGAACGCATCCTTGCATACCCTATAAGCTTCTTCAAGATTGTCTCCTTCACTCTCCCTCACTTCAGTCACAAAATCATAAAGTGGCTGGTAAATATCAGTTAGATTCTCTGAAATTGTAGTAGCTATCGGAGTGTCGGAATATTTCATATCTTTCTCAAAAGTCTCCAGATACGAGTCATCTTCACCAAACACTGTGGCAAGCTGCATTCTTATTGTCTCATATTGCATCTCATCAAGATGATCAGAAAGTCCTACACCCCACTCTTCCAAAGCAGCGCTTTCTCCAGCATCTATATCATGAAACTCAAAATAAATCCTTGGTAAATAACCCAACAAAGCATTTACCAGATCGTTCCGTTCCATCTGCGAACTTTGCTCTAAAGATACACAATATTCTGAGCAAAGTGCCACCAAATTTATCAATCGCGTCCTTATCGCTTCCATAATAATTCCTCGTTAACCTTGATCATTAATCTTTGATCGTTGATCGTTAAATCAAGTACGGATTCGTATCCCACTCTCGTCCAATAGTAGTCGCTCCTCCATGCCCTGAAAAAACTGTTGTCTCCCTTGGAAGTGTCAGCAGCTTATTTTTGATAGCGTCAATGAGCTGACGGTGGTTGCCTCCAGGTAAATCTGTGCGCCCGATACTCCCTTCGAAAAGGGCATCCCCCACTATTACAAATCCATCTTCCTTATCATAAAGACAAATGCTACCGGGACTATGACCCGGAACGTGAAGCACTTTCAACTCCCCTCTCCCTATTTTAATTACGTCACCTTCTTTCAATTCTTTTTCAATATCAACAGCTACATATTCCCCTGGTATACCAAAGCTCTGAGCCTGCTGAGCAATATATTTTCCAAGTGGAGCGTCTGCGATATTCGCTTCCACAGGAACTCCATATTTTTCTTTCACCCAGTTGTCAGATATAGCATGGTCAATGTGGAGATGGGTATTTATAAGGTGTGTCACTTTCAATCCTTCCTTTTCAATAAACTTATCGAGAGCCTCAAATTCCCTCTTTTGACTCATACCAGGATCTATTATTGCACATTCCTTCTCCTCAGGATCATACACAACATACGTGTTGATCCCAAACATATAAAATCCAAATTTCGCTACTTTCAACATAGTATTTTGGTTTAATCGTTTAAGAGTTTAATCGTTTATAAAATTGGTGTATAAACGATTTTCTTGGTATCGAAGAAATCTTCATTGAAATAGTTTGATATGTCGACTACTTCTGAGGTCTTCATTCCCCTAAGCTCAGCACCTAAGTCTCCTCCCTTCAAAGCTATCACTCCATTCGGCAATGCATTACGCTGCTCTTTGCCAACATTCTTGCGACTCAGCTTTACGAGCTCTGGCTGAGGCATGACAGCGCGACTCACCACAAAGTCAAATTTCTCATGGCATTCCCCACTATCGCCATGCTGGAACGAGACATTTGTCAGACCTATCTTCTCTGCTATATCTGCAGCAACTTTCAGTTTTTTTCCGATTCTGTCTATCAGATGAAAATGCACTTCTGGCATAATAACAGCCAATGGCAAACCGGGGAGTCCACCACCAGTACCAAAATCAAGCACGCGTGTGCCTGGCACAAAATTTATAAATTTTGCTATGGCAAGGCTGTGGAGTAGATGGCTTTCCTCCAGATTATCTATATCCTTTCGGCTGATAACATTGATTTTCTCATTCCATTCCGGATAAAGCGTCATCATTGCCTCAAATTGCTCCCTCTGCCGTTCGGTCAGATTGGGGAAATATTTTGCTATCTTATCTATCATACTGCAAAAATAACAAATTTTCCGCAAATTATCCCCATTCAACACTAAATATATCCGCGAATTTTATTAATTTTGCATATCAATCCTCAGAATTCTAAATTCTCAATTCTAAATTCTCAATTATTTGAAGAATTATGCATAAGTTTTTAGTCAGAGCAGCTTCCGGCATTGTGTATGCTGCAGTAATAATATTTGCCATTGTATACGGAGGTTGGGCTCTCTGGACATTAGCAATCGCCTTCGCCATAATCGGTATCTGTGAACTCGACAGAATGGCTATGGGATTCTCGCGCAAGACTCTTCCAATATTTATTATTGACATTCTTGCAGTCTTGTCGCTTATATGTCTTGCGGTGTGCCCTTACTCAATTATTCTTTGGATAATACTTCAAATAGCGCGAATCATTACAAGTTATGCAATTCGTAAAAAATATCCGGATCTAAAAGTTCCTATGGTTGATACAGTATATATCGGCGTTCCATTAAGCTGTATGGTATATGACCCAATGCACCGATTGCCTTTGCTAATATTTGTGATGCTTTGGCTTAATGATTCCGGAGCTTATATTGTTGGTTCACTAACAGGCCGCCACAAACTTTGCCCCTCTATCTCCCCTAATAAAACTTGGGAAGGATTCTTTGGTGGAGTTGTAATCACGCTTATTGGCACATACTTCCTTAAACTCTATTTAGCTTCATTCTTTGGAATGGAAACATACGCAATCGGCATTTGGATGCTGCTGGCAGCCTCCACTTGTATTTTTGGCACTATCGGCGACCTTATCGAATCAAAACTGAAACGCAAATATGGATATAAAGACTCAGGCAACTGGATTCCGGGACATGGAGGGCTTCTCGATCGCATCGACTCCTTCTTGATAGCTTTCCCGGTAGCTTTCCTCATCCTCCTGTTTATATACTAATTTTTTTCGACTTGTTTGACACGTCTGACCAGTAAGATAGGTCAGACAAATCCGACTAAAAAATCGACAATCCCATGAAAAAGCCAATTATATCTCTTTTTTCTGCCTTTCTGCTGAGTCTTCCACTCGCCGCCCAAACCCCGACTCTCACTCATGTATTTGATATAAAAGCTGAAATAGGAGCAGCTATCAATGGGCAACAATGTCCTCACGGTGTCCGAATTACAATCCCTATCACAGGTGGCGAAGTCACCGGCAAAGTCAATGGCAAGGTAGTTCCTGGAGGTGCGGATTATCAGATTCTAAATCCCGACCAACAAAGATCAGAGCTTCAAGCCATCTATACAATCATGACCAACGACTCCGTCGCTATCCATGTATGCAATGAAGGAATCAACAGGTTTGCACCCGATGATTCCTACTTTATGACTTCTCCGAAATTTGAGTGTGACATTAACTCTCCCTACAACTGGCTCAACAACCGCATCTTCGTCTGTAGCCCCGTAGGCTTCGAGCAAAACGCTATAACACTCCGCGTCTGGATGGCTGAATAATCTTGAAATCTGCCTTAAGCTTGATTCCATCCTTTTCAAAAAGAATTTCTTTCAGTTCAATCTTTTCAAGCAGAGATTTCAACTTATCTATTTTGATCAAATCCACCCTTATACGATTTCCATCCTCCTTATAAATACTTTCCTTTATTTCCGGAATCCGGTTTCCAAGATATGACAATGCCGGAGATATTATCATTTTAGCCAAACCTCCATCATATGCAATTATAATACCGTCTGGCTTCACATCCTCAATCTTCAGATTGATTCCAAGACGGATATCCTTTATGATATTCTGCTGAATCCAAGTGACACGAAGTTCATTGACAGATCTTTGGGTAAATTCTATATTTATATTATGATTCAATTTCGAATAGAGAGAGATTTGCTGGAATGGAATGTATAAATACATAGTATTATCATTTTTACTATTATTAAGGTGTTCATTAGTGGCAGTATATGCTAACGTGGGAATAGATTTCGATTCTATTTCCTCAGATTTTTTATCTGTTTTATCTGTCTTGTTTGAAGACGACCCTTCAATAAGCTTATAGATATACTCATCCATATTCAGGGCATCAGTCTTAAGTCTTTTTATCTCATCGTCGCCAAACCATTCCTTAAGTTTGTCTTTGGCTTGCTGCTTCACTTCATCATCGATGTATGAATAGACACGACTTACGACGAATGCCAACACTGACATATCATCAAGCAGACCGGCAAGCACAAAATCAGGAATAAAATCAAACGGAGATATAAAATATCCCAATGCAGCAATCACCAAAATCCGCTCTTTCAAAGGAATCGAACCCTTTGTCAGAGCATAATAAAGAATCAGCACATAATAAATCACATTGGCTCCAGCCTTCTTAGCCGAGGATTTAATCTTCTCAAAGAGAGCTGTTGGATTATATTTTTCCTTATAATTACCAAGCTTTTCTTTGAAAAACTTGAGCGTATTTTCAATAATTGACTTATCCATAATCATTAAATTGTTAAATTAACCCAAAATCTATAATAATAACAAATCCACTTCATTGTAGTGAAAACTACAACCCTTTTTATTTTCATAAAAATCCTAAATACAGCCCAAAATATCCCTATCATAGTGACATTTTTAATCAAAAACATCCCTAACTCAGGGATGTTTTCGCAAATTTTCCTCACTATAATAGGGATATTTTCAAATCTAATCTTGTCATCCGGCCGCCAGACACTCTTTTCTCTCGATACTTCTCAATCGCTTAGAGAACTTGACCACACACTGACAGACGATGCTCTAATTCGCGAAATGGCTCGAAGTGAGGGTCTCCCCTCGACCTTATGAAGACATCCTAAAGAATTATCGACCAGTGGCATTAAGATATTCTGCGACTGCGCATCTGAAATCTCCATAAGATGAATTGTATTTGTCGATGGCTTGACGGTTGAGCATCTGGGCTTCCAACAAGTCGGATATCGTCGACATTCCCGCTTCGAAATAAAGTCTGCTCAGACGCAGATTGTCGGCACTTTGCTCGATCGTTTCAGATGCTATCTCCATCTTGCGATGAGCAGCCGTCACGTCGTCCCACTTATTTTGCATGTTGATACAAAGCAATTCGCTCTTGTCTTTTAGCTCATTAGTGGCATTGAGTTGTTCTGCTTTCTTGCGCTTAATGGCATAAGATCCTCCCCACCATCCGCTAATAGGTATGTCCACAGCAAGCTGAAGAGCTCCGAAATTATGGCTCTGTTCAAGAAAATCATGATAATACCATCCGGCTCCTACTACGACCTTTGGCATATATTTGCCACGCTCCATCCTAAGTTCAAGATCTTTAGCTTTAACATTCTTGTTGAGCAACTGATAATCTATCGTCTGAACAAGAGCATCGGAGGGATTGACTATTAATTCCATAGGACATTCCGGAGTCTTTTCCGGCACTTCCGCCGCTATGTCTATCGGTTTCTGAAAATCTGCACCGATATATTGGGATAAGACCATCCGGCAAAGTTTGATGCCATTATCAAGATCTACCAAATCGCTTGCAAATCCATCCCTCTGAATCTGGACTTTCAGAAGATCATTACGCATAGCTACTCCGTCTTCAACTGCCACTGCCATCTGGTTTTCAAGCGTATCAAGGAGATTGATAGCGGATAGTAATGTCTCACGAGTAGATTTGAGCGTTGCAAGTTTCCAATAATATTTTTCGGTGGTCAGTGACACTTCCTTCTCAGTAGACGCTTTCTGAAGTTGTGCTACAGCTTCTCCCACCTTGGCAAGTGCATTTCCATTGACTATCTCACCACCCATAAAAACTGGTTGCAATGCCTGTACACCTCCGGCTATGCCATGTTTCACTAATCCCAACTCAATTATGTCCAGCACATTGTATTGGAGCATATTATGGTTTGCCATAACTCCAATGCCACTTGCTGCTATTTCCGGGAAATATTTTGTAAATGCCTCCTTTCGCAAAGCTGTCGCCTCCTCTACCGAATACACAGCCGACTTTATCGACGAATTATGGCTCAGTGCCATTTCCTTACACTGTTCAAGCGTAAGAATGGTGTCGTTGCTGTTTTGAGCCATGGCGCTCAGACCCAAAACCGACATTATGATGAAAATTATCTTTTTCATAACTTAGTAATCTTAGTATATTATCACCCCAAACTCTATAACCATAACCTTATAACCCTATAACCTTCAAATTTCGCTTGCGAAAGTTGAGTTACACCAAATGTGTTTCCAGCGGCTCCGGAAGCGGTTTATCTGCTCCTTTGCTGCGTGATTTCATCTTCCAATAAGCTACAGGTATCGTAGTCAGAATAAAGATCATGGTGATCGGCGTACCCCAGAAAATGACTACTCCCATTGGTTGCCAGAGGGCAGAGTTACCTATCACCATAGGCACAACACCCATCGTAGCGGCTGCAGAGGTAAGGAATATAGGACGCATTCGTCTCTTTGAAGCATTGAAGATGGCATCTTTCAGCGGCTGACCCTGATTCCGAAGTTCCTCAGCATAATCAAGAAGCACTATAGCATTTCTCACAAGAATACCCATAAGTGAAACTATACCAAGCACACAGGTCACTGACAATACCGTACCTTGTATAAGCATACCTATTCCGGCTCCAGGAATGCAAAGCAAAAGTGAAAGTACAAGAAGTCCGGCAACCCCTATCTGTGTATAGTGGAAAAGAAGGATAAAGAATATTATGGCAACCGCTATCACAAGAGCCCCACCAATTTGAGGCAACGTAGACATAGTGTTTTCCCAATCTCCACCACGACTGATGGCGACTCCCTCAGGTATGTCTATATCCTTAATGGCATCCATCACTGCTTCAGTCCTGTCGATCACGTTGACATTTCGTTGCACTTCAGCAATCAGCGTGATGGTTGGTATTCCGTTTCGTTTTGATTCCTTGCCCACATGCCACTCTGGATTGACAGAAGCAAACTCACGTAGTGGTGCAGAAGATATGCCAGCGACAGACACAGGTTCATCCCGAAGGTCATCTATGTTAGATCTGTCGGCAGTAGGAGCTTTTAAGACAACCGGTATTCCATAGTTACCTTCCCAGACAGTAGCAACCGGTAGTCCAGAGCTATATCTCATGGCAAGCGTAGCTTCCAATCCTAAATTGTTGATCCCGAGTCGGGATGATTCAGTCGGATTAGATTCAACGGTAGCGCTGACCAGAGGAAGGTCCATCGAACTGCGCACGTTCCTCAATCCAGCCACTTCTCTCATCCTTTTTAGTATTGAGTCACTCACGATAGCAATTTGCTCTTTGTCTGTGCCACTAACACGTATTTCTATTGGGAAGTTGGCATTGGAATAACTCAACTGCTTAAACCGCACAACGGCATCCGGGAAATACGCCTCATATTTATCAGTGTATTCATTCAATACCTCTATAGTGGCATCATTGCTTTTTGTGTTGACAATAAACTGAGCGAAGTTAGGGCCACCGACTTGAGGCGCGTATGTAGCCTGGAAGCGTGGGGAAGAGCAACCATGGAATGAAGCTATCGACACAACTCTATCGTCGGCTGAAAGGATATTTTCAAGCGAATCTGCCACTTCAGAAGTTCTTTCTACAGACGTTCCTGTAGGAAGAAATATCTCTACAGCAAACTGATTTCTTTCTGCAATAGGCATTAGCTGCATCGGGCGTGATGCGAAAAGGATAATACCTCCGATAATCAGAACAATCGAGACAACGAGTGTTCCGGTAGGGTGATTGAAACAGAAAGTAATAAGCTTGTCATATCCATTTTGCATAGATGTGAAGAAGGAAAATTTCTTCTTTCCACTTGCCACGGCTTCCTGCTCAAGTTTGTAGATAGGTTTCTTGATGAGCTTGTATTGTAGATAAGGCACAAGGAGTTCTGCCACTATCAGGGATATCATCAAAATAATCGTCAAAGCCCATGGGAAATCGCTGAGGAAGTCCCTGAACATTCCTTTCATAGTGAGGAGGAATGGGAAGAACGTTATCGAAATGGCAAGGGTCGCTGAGAAAATCGCTTTGAAGAATTCTGAACCAGAACGAAGCGCAGCCGTCTTATGATCTACTCCCTCAGAAATCAATTCCACATAATCATCTATGATGACTACGGAATTATCCACGATCATACCCAAACTCAATATGAGACATGCAAGTGTAACTGTATTCAATTCTATCCCGAAGGTATAGAACAATCCAAGTGAAATGAAAATAGCGATAGGAATTGTAGCCGCAGCTATCAATGCCACTTTCATAGGGAGCAGGAGGAGAATCACAATTACTACAGCCACTACAGCTATCAGCAATTCCGTTAGGAAGTTGTTGACTGAGCTGTTTACTACAACGGGCTGGTCGGTGATTTTAAACATTGTCACTTCGCCCGGTATTTCCGATTTGAAAGCTTCGAGTTGTTTGTTGACCTGCTTACCCATATCTACAATATTATAGCCAGACTTCATCTGGATACTTAGTAGAAGGCTCTTGGTTCCATTGTTGGTGATATAAGATGTAGGTTGTGGATATTCTTTCTTTACTGTCGCGATATCGCCAAGTCTTACCGACGAACCGTTTGGAAGCGCCATGACAATCATATTCTGAAGGTCTGCTACAGAATTTATAGATCGTGCTACATATATTGGCTGAGTATAATCTCCTGATTTCAACGATCCTCCTGTGGTCTGAAACCCTTTAGATAATAGAGTAGCGCCAAGAGTCTCTTCGTTGATAGCATAATGTTTAAGCTTCTCAGGATCAATAGTCACTGCAATCTGCTCATTTTGTTTGCCGTAGACTTCCATCGTGCCTACGCTTTCTATTGTGCGTAGTCGATCACGAAGAGCATCCATATACTCTCCCATCTCCCGATAGGTCTTTTCCTCACTGGTCATTGTGATCAGAATGGATGAAGTTTCTCCGAAGTTGGAAATAGTCTCAACAGCCAACACACCTGCGGGCAATTTCATCTTCACTTCACTCATTCCGAGCTTGAATTCGTTCCAGAATGGTTTTGTCTCCTTCACATCATCGTTGAGTTCGACAAAAATCATCACCATTCCGTCGGTACAGTTGCTGTACGTCTTAGTTTTGTCTACTTGCTTGTAGGAGAAAACATAGTCTTCAAGTGGTTTGAGCACCTCCTCTTCTATCTGCTCGTCAGTTGCCCCGGGATATACGGCTGCCACTACACCTTCACGAATAGTAAAATTGGGAAACTCGTTCTTATCTATCTCATATAGCGCATACACTCCGTATGCAATCAAGACCGTTGCCAAAAGCAAAACGATCCTGCGATATTTCATACCGATAGCCACCAATGGAACAGGTTTGAAATCCTGTCCTTTAGGCTGTTGGTCTGTAGGCTGTGTAGTATTCATGATCAATAGTTAAGAGGGGTTTCACTGCTTATTTTCTGCATTCCTTGCGTGATGATGGTGTCACCTCGGCTAAGTCCTGATTTTATCTCTATTCCTGAAGGTAACATCTCGCCCACAGTCACAAACCGCTGTTCTGCTTTCTTATTTTTCGCAAGCCATACGAAATTCCTATTATCAGAACTCAAAAGAACCGACTGAACAGGCACTATAATGCTTTCATCTTTCTGCAATTCATCTTTGGCGTCAGCCTCTATCTTCACATCACAAAGCATTCCCGGAAGCAATTCGCCAGCTGAATTTGGAAGAGTAAACTTGACATCGAATGTATGCGACAATGGATTCGCTACAACTCCTTGCTCAGTCAACACTCCTTCATATTGTTTGCCGTTTACCGCCTCCGAAGTAACGATGGCTTTTCTTCCTGCTTTAAGATGGCCTACTTCTTTTTCAGGTACTGAGATACTGACTTTGACATCCCCCACTCCCACAATTTTCACAACAGGGATTGCCGGTGCAGCTGTCTGACCGTCCTCAGCAAGTTTTTCTGCTACTACACCGTCGATCGGAGAGTAAATCTTTGCATCTTTCACTCCTTTTGCTGAAATAGCTGCTGCATTTTGAGCTTGTTTTAGTTTAGACTGCACGTCTACCCATTGGATATCGGGAAGCGCATTGGCATCATGAAGCTTTTTCATTCTGTTGTAGGCATCCTGTGCCTCTGAGAGTGTAGCTTGTGCTATATTATTGGCATGTATAAGGTCGGAGGCATCAATTTCGGCAAGAATTTGGCCCTTTGACACCTTCTGACCTACATTAACATAAATTTTCTTGATTGTTCCTCCGACAGGGAAACTCATGTCGGCTTCATTCCCCGACTCTATTGTGCCGGAATATATCCTCGATGATCCCGTCTCGCCATTGCCTACGGCTTCTACCGTCACCTTTACTGGTGGAGCCGCTGTCACTTTTTCTTTCTTGAATCCGCAGGATGACACGCTTGCTGCCAATACTACTGCCCCTAAACTAATGAATAGTGTCTTTTTCATAATATTATAGTTGGAATCGTTAACTTATGAAAAAATAACACAAAAATCGTTATATAGTTCATCAAAATTCCTTTTTTCTAAAACCCAGAGAGGTCGGACATGTCCGACCTCTCTGTCTACTCCTTGATTTTCGGGATTCTGAAATCTGCCATCAGTTTGATTCCATCCTTGTCTATTAGAATATTCTTCAGTTCTATCTTCTGAAGAAGAGGTTTCATCTCCTCAATATTGGTAAGATCCACTCTTATCCTGTTACCATCTTCTTTAATAATACCTTGTCTTATTTCCGGAATCCGGTTTCCAAGATATGACAATGCCGGAGATATTATCATTTTAGCCAAACCTCCATCATAGTGACATTTTTAATCAAAAACATCCCTAACTCAGGGATGTTTTCGCAAATTTTCCTCCCTATAATAGGGATATTTTCAAATCTAATCTTGTCATCCAACCTCTCCGACCAGTCTGACCCCTCCGACCTTTGTATACGATTTTGAAATTCAAAACAATTTCAAGTCTGTATTAGCTACTTCACTAAACCATCCACTGAGTTTTTTCCATGCCTGCTCATGCACCTTTGGTGTGATATTGTTCCATATTGTCTTAAGAGCATACACAAGGGCTGTAAAATCGTCGGTATAGCCAAGTGGTCCAAGCATATCGGGAACAAAGTCGAAAGGAAGAACAAAATAACCCAATGCTCCCGCCACTATTGCCTTATCTTTCAAAGGAACATCTCCGTCAAGCAGTGCATAGTACAAAAGCAACACCGCATACACCACCTTAACTCCTGCCATCTTCGCTACGTTGCTGAGTTCATCAAGCAACTTGGAGGGATTATATATCTGTGCGTAGCCAGAAATAGTGTTTGTATCGAGATTATACTTCATAATCTATATTGATTACTTTTAAACGCTTATTGTCAGTAACTTTCGCCTTCATCGACTACACAAAATTATACATTATTTTCCTAACATCAAAATAAACTCCCAGCATTTATCTATATTATTAAGACCCAATCTAAACTTTTTTGAGACAGAGTCTTAATAGTTACTACAACATCTTTATATCCCAATAGCCTCTACTGAATACAGCATCGGTATATGGAAGATCAATGCCATTCAATCTGAACTGCTGAATAAGAGCTTCTTTACAACGATAATTATTAAATAAGTTATATGGAGTTATACCAGCCATATGAATGTTGATATTTATCGTCGTCCCTTTATCCATATGGAATCCATTGCAACGATTGACATCACTTGTTGCTGTTAACTGAAATTGTGCCATAATTAAACGGTTTTGAGGTTACTTGAATTACATTCAGGACATTTTCTTTTTCGTAAGAAATGTCCAATATTGGGAGCTGGATCCACACATATAAATAATGAAGCAAGCCATGAAATACTTTTAAATTCGTAACCACAATCAAGACATTTTATGGTTTTCATAAAAATGAATAAATATTTATCTTATTCCTTGTTCAATAGTTCTTTTTGCTTTTTCCGGCTCTCTTTCCATCCAATCCAATGTCAAAATAGCTGCCGGATATGTCATACCTTGAAATCTTGCCATCAATCCCTTTGATGTATAACCTTGAGATTCTATTTCAGATTCAGACTCCTCCGAAAGCCATTTATCTATGGCCAATCGAAATCTTCCAGAGAGTTTAGAAAGATTCTTACTTGTCGCTATAGCAGCGGATTCTGGATAACCTCGCTCAATCAAAATTTCCTTTGTACCTTTCATTATGCTATTTTTTCAAAGTAATTATTCAATACATCCTCAGCAAATGCTCGTGCATCTGTTTCCACTGGTTGCATCGCATAAGCCTCGAATCCACAAAACATTGCGTTCTGATATCCAAGATCATATTCATTCCATTTCCAAATATTGACCTCTCCATCACGAGGATGAACCTGGCGTTCGGTCATATTATAATCTTGATATGCATGACGTCCTTCATGAATAAGAGTATCAAGAGTCTCCTTATATGAAGTTTCTGAAGAATCCAAATATCTACAATTTAATGTGATGATTTTTGTCTCTTTATCATAAAAACCATAGTCCTTTTCAGACAAATTCGAAATAATAACGCTACATGGAGAACGGTGTTGGATTTTAGCGATCATTATCTCTATTTTTTGCATAGCATCAAGTCTTTGAGAAGGAGACAATTGTTTCCATTCATCATATGACGCCCCCTTTATCTCTAACATTCCTTGAGATATAAGACGAATTTGTTCTATATCATCCGGTGCTTCTGAAACCTCAAAACCATCATAAACTTTAAGTGGTGTTTCCAATGGAGAGTTTAAATTATCTATCTCGTTATCATTCGAAGACAATATATCCTTCTCAAAAAGAAAATCTTTTAAACCTTTTATCTGTTCGAAAACATGCATATCCTTTCAAATATGATTAGCTATAACATTTTTTCTTTCTTCTACTTGGAAATGTCCATTATTAAGAAAATATTCTTTACGATTTGCGACTAAGTCTATATCTCGGTTTGATAGCTGACGCATTATACTTGCACGTGATTCAGGATTATTGAATACATTCATTTTGTTCAGAGGTTTACCCACATAAACTTCAAATGAATCACCCTTCCTTATATCATTACCTTGGGCTATGTGCATATCGTGTTTGGCTGTAATAAGAAATACTGACATATTATTATTGTTTTTGAAGAGCCTCATAACGTGCCATCCAGTATTGTTGTCTTTCGGCACGGAATACAGGCCTCTCAATTTCTGAATCTTTAGTCTTATTATGAAGAACACCATCATTCTGCTTATGTTCTGTATTTGTCAGTTCTGCTAACGGGCTATCAGCTTTTTGACCTATATGATGAAGATTTACATATTCACCATCTGGACCATACGGAGCTTTACCCTCCTTAATAAGATCCATATTCGTCTTTTCCGCCCATTTGTTCGCAACTTCATCTCCATATAACGAACGCATACGATCTATTTTATCTTGGGGTATTTTAGCATCCCAATCAATGTCTGTTCGTTCCAAATTTCCATTTACTTCTTTTAGATTAGCTTCAACGTAAACAGCTGCTTCCTCCTCAGTCTTTATATAATCAACAATAGTATCACTCCAACCTGTTTTTTCTTTCAAATCTGACTTCTGTTCTTCTGAAAGACCATCCGATTTTTCAACTTCATAAAGAGGCCGATCCAAATCTTCTTGAGAGAAAGGTTTCTCATCAAACATTTCAGGTTTTAGTTCGGTATTTTCAGGTTGATGAGGTTTTTCGAATATCCCTCCTAAAGGAGAATCAAGATCCTTTTCTATATTATTTAATTTGCCATCATTCTCCATTGGATTCTGCTTGACATCGTCTAATCGTGGAGTTAGCCCGTCCATATTATTGATTTTGATGAAGCAGTGAGGTAAAAAACCCCACTGCCATGATTTTTAATTATTTTACTCGTTCTCTTGCCACCTTTAACCAGTTACTATATTTCTTCAATCTAGTTTCATCTCCTGTTGAATAATCACGCATCAGGCTTTGCAAGATTGGCATTTCAAGAGTTTCAGGAATTCCATTGACTTTATCTCTGATAAGACTTATCAAGCCCGCAGTCAGCACATCATAATCAGATTGTTTTGCCATTTTGATGACATTTTGCTTTACACCGAAAAGTCCAGAAATAATCCAAGAGAACTTAACAAATTCATTGTTTTCCCATATGGTTGCTTTTCCTCTTTGTTCGTACTCCTGTAAAGCTTCTATGACATTTATCTTTACATAAGTCGGAAGATTTGAGTTTGATAAATTCTTTTCGATTAATTCAGCATCGAAGTTTAAAGGACGAGAGACTTTCGTCTGAAACAAGAATTTAAGTATCTCCACTATTAATGTATCATAATCAAATGCTTGAGGAACATCTTCCTTGAATTCATATTTAAGTCGGGAACCATCGAAACGATCCACTTTACATAAAACTGGTTCTTCCCAATTATTCTGATATACGACCGCAACCCCTGTAGGAAGTTTAGCTATCTCATCGATTTGGTTATCTTTCAATGCTGCAGACTTTCCACCAACCTTTCGATCAGAATCCTCAGGTAATCGCATTATGATCTTGGTATTTGTATTACGTATTGCGGAGATATCAACTGCACCTGGAGATTGATCAACAATGATAAATCCTTCACCATAAGTACGCATTTCAGCTATGGCATTTGAAATCATTTCAACAGATTTTCCCGCAAGATTGCTTCCTTCAGGATTTTGGTCTTGCGAACAACGTTTCAATAGATTATGAGCCTCTTCAAGTATTGTAACATGTCGAAGTCTACTATTAGCTTCTATACCTCTATTTGATCTGTACTCATTCAAGCGCATAATCATGACACCCATGATCAAAGCTTTCGTTTCTTGAGATCCAATTCTGCTTATGTCGACAATAACATTCTCATCGAAAAGAATTTCGTCCCCTATTTCTTGACCAGAGAATATCTCTCCATTAATACCATTTGCCAGAGATTTCACTCTTGTCACTAGAGAACCCTTATAGTTGCTCTTAACTTCATCTGAATAATCAGACATTTCAATGACAGTCTCCAATTCCCAAATTAAGTCAGAGAAAGTGGGGAAGATATTATTGGAATATTTGTTTGTTGACTTCACCAAATCCCAACCACAATCTTCGTATGCGTTGAGTACGGCTTCCTTTAATACAGCTGGCATAGCAGCGTACATAGGCCAACAAACATTGAAAATCTCTATCAATCTGTCGGCATGCTCTAAGACATGAACTCCTTCTGTAAATTTGAAAGGATTAATTTTAAGCAAATTTGAAATCAGTGGATTGGTGCCAAATATATGCTCAGTACCAAACACGTTTTTATATTCTCCCTTTGCTGGCTCTATGATCAAGAATTTAGTGTCCGCTTTTTGTATACTGTCTATAAGTTTGTATACCGTTTCACTTTTACCACAACCTGTAGAACCAGTAACAAATGTATGCAGTGCTAGACTGTTTATATCAAGTTCAACTCTATTTTTAGGGCGTTCAATACCTTGATCAAATATGCAACCAAGATCAAAAGATGGTTCAACTTCCTTTTGATTTAACCGTACTACTTCTTTTCCTAAGGATATATGCTCTACTACAGGAAATCCAGGAACACTTTTTCGAGGCAAAGCAATAGCCATAGCTACTTCTTTGCTACTCAACATATTGGTGGGAGTCAACCTAATTGGGCTAAATTCTTCATTTTTCTGATAAGAAAAAATTGGATGACAGAGACTACAAACATAATGTTTGACTTGATTAAAATCTTTTGAGCCACTATACCATGTTGAAATAGCTGATTGTTCAACACCTGATTGCTCACCTTGTACAATGGATTTATATATAGCTGCACCAGATTCAGCCGTGGCACGATCATTACCATACGACATAAAGTATGCACTGGTTGCCCATAATCCAGTGCTTTCAGCAACTGCTAATCTATCAAGTTGTTGATCAATTCTTTTTTGAATCTCCTGTATATGCTTGTCTTGAATTGTTAAAGTAAAATTCTTATTGCTTCCTATCGTCGAAGTTTGACCATTGGTTTCTGTAAAACTTTCTGAATGAGAAGTCCCATCTGAATGGCTATGATTCTCAGAATTACTTAATCCATTTGTAGTTCCTGTAGAAGTTCCTGTAGTATATGCATCAGATTTATTAAGTTGCTTTCCCGCTACGGTCCCACCTATTGCGGCAATACCTCCAACCGCCATCATTATTCCCCCAACAGGAGCACCTACACCGGTTGCAGCTAAAATAGCTCCTGCTTCCAGTAAAGGATCCGCTAATTTTCCGGCTTTTGCACAAAAATTATCTTTGGATTCTCCTTCTGTATGAGTATATGACTGATTCTCAGTAAAAGATTTAGATTCTGAAACTGTTTGACTTTTTCCTTTTGTATCTGTGTGACTTATAGAATCAGTTATACCTTTACTCCTACTAATTGCATTCGCTAATGATTCTGTAGTGGAGTAAGCCAATTGTTGTGTACCTGCGGCTGATAACTGAGTGAAGATATTTTCGTAACCCAATCTAAGTTTTCCAATTTCATCATCCGAAACATTGGTAGCAAGGATAACTGCAGTATATCGTTTTCCTTGCATGGCCGCCGCAAACTTTTCTATACCTTGAATAAAAGTAGCATTAGTATACTCACCTTTGCTATTTTTCATAGCAGGAATTCCGGAACATATACTAACTGCATTTATTTCTTCATAAATTCTCTTTACCAAAATTTCCTGATTTGAAAAGGATTGATCTGGTGCTGGTTTAGATAAATCTGATAATTCTGCGCCTGGAAATTGACCAATAAGAGCCCTTTGAAGAGTATCTGCATAAGAGCTAAAAGTTCTATCCAAATCAGAATCAAGTTTCACACCAAGATAAAAATCAGTCTTTGTCTCATGACCATCGACTATCATAAATACTGAACCACTCGTATAGGTCATAGCACTTATGATGCTATTAAATTTTTCGGTTGCATACTCATCCTTTTCATAGACCATTTTATTAATCTTGAAAAGAATCACATTTTTTAGAGCATCCTTCACTTCCCAATAGTCTCCATATGGTAACACAGACATTTCTGACAATTTGGAGAGATATTTCTTCAGTACTACATCATCTACGAGACTTAATGCTTGATTCACACCCACGAGTCGCGAGTTCAACTCTACGGGAAAAGATGAACTCTCACGTTCCTTAAGAGTTAATTCTTTTTCCTCTACTGAAGCTGGTTTTTCTTCCTGGTGAAGTACAGGAGTATATGAAGAAGGTTTAATTCTATCGTATATCGTGCTCATTTGCGTTTGTCTTTATAAATTAAAGATCCGCCGATTGCAGCTCCTACTAATCCAACTACCGTAATAATGGATTTACCCATTATTACTCCTGCACCTCCTATTATTAAACCTCCCACTGTTAGCCCCATATAGAGAGGTTTCATGTTTTGACGATGATTCTCAGCTTGATCATAAGAATCTGCCATTTCCTTAGAATAGGATGGTATACTTATCTCCTTATCAAGAGCGGTAGCCTTTTCTTTTAATACTTCTTTAGCCAAATCAAAGTAAAAGTCAAGGCGCTCTTTAGAAAAATTATCATCAAGGGCATTTTTGGTTGAGAATAAGAGAGCTTCATTCCAATGATCTTTATTGGAATCTAATATCGCTCCGTCATGAGCATCATAGAGGTTTGGGAATGTTTTTTCAGCGTATATACGCATTTCATTGAAACTTTCACCTCTTGGGTCTAGCATCATTTCATTGGCAAGGCTAATACGTGCACCTTCCAAATCTCCCGAATCCACGGTTCTTTTAAACTTTACTTTCATATTTAGAACTCTATGATATTTTTAACTCTTTGTTGTATTTCTTGAAGCCATTTAAGCTTAGCTTCATTCTTTGCTATATCTTGCGCTTTAGCTTTAGAATCATCCTCTTTTAGGGATAAAGCTTCTAGTTTATTATCAAGCACCTTATCAATTTTGACAAGTTCCTGTTTAAGATGATCTTTTAAGCGCACAGTTTCCTTTTTTACATGATCAACTGCATTGGATTGGACATTTTTTAGATTTCTTTGGAATGGTTCCAAATAATCGTGTGCAACTTCATTCATATCAACATAATCAACATACTTACTCTTCCATGCTTGATAAGCTTCAGTTGTATAGTCATCGACAAGCCCGAAAGTAAGAAAATTTGCAGCCTTCCTAAAAAAGCCACCTTCTTTTTTACGATACCTTGTCTCGTAACCTCCTTCGTCAACGCTATCAGTGTTATCATCCACTATTTGAGAAAGATTAGCCAATGATGCAGAAACCAATGTCACAGGATTAAATGCTAATGCATTAGCATTAAGACCTAGATTCAGAGCTGCCAAATGTCGCTTATATTCTTCCACAATTTTAGTTAGAGTCGCCTTATAAGCTTTATTAAGAATATTGTCAATCTCAACTTTTATTTGAGGTACAATAGCCTTACATTGTCTTTCCAAATCTGCACACATTGACAATGCTTCTGATTTCTTTACACGACTCTTGCCAGACATCATCGAATTGATACGATCTTTGACTTTACTCAAATATGCAATGACCTCTTTTTGAACATCCGATGTTAAGTCAATCCTGTCAATGTCTTTTGCCAATGTCATCGCTTCTCTTGCAGAACTAATGTTCTGTTTGATTTGTTTAATCTGTTGTTCCAATTCCTTAGCCTTTTGCTTATCGGTCGCGATGGCTTGTTGAACTGTTGCCAAAGTTGCCATCTCATCAAGAGTACCATTAAAGGCCATTACAAGATCTTTTACCTTTTGAGTACGAGCATATTTATTGACATACATACTCACCGCTTGCTCGATTGAGACAACTCCAGAATGAATTTCGGTTATATTTTTTGAGGCTTGTATATATTCTTTTGATTCTTCATCATCTTCATCCTCAACCACTTCTTCCGATGTTGACAATACTTCATCTAAAAAATTATGTACGCTCTGAGGTAAGTTAGTAAAATTATAATATTTTTCAAACTGCATTTCCTCAAACTTTTTACTTCTTTTTTGAAAAGCAGTCAGTTCAGGCACGTCCTCATCGTCTTCATCATGACCATTTGCCAATTCTCTGAGTTGAAGAGCGGGCAACGAGGCAACTGGGAAAAGATTAGGATTAAGAATACCTCTTTTTTCCAGTCCATCTTTAGCTTCCGATAAAGCCCTTGGAATACAGCCGACCCCGTCATGTTTTGCAGTGGGTCGATAACTGTCCATTTTATTTACAGCAAAAATGAAACGTTCACGGCTCTGTTTGCCTCCCTTTGTCATCTGTTGACATATAAAATCCAGAAACTCTTTTTCATCATTAATACCGAGCTGAGTACCATTCATAACATAAAGTACTAACGACTTATCAGAATTCGCAATCATGCCATAAGTCATTTCTTCATGACGTTTATCTCTTGAATTATTAGGTCCTGGAGTGTCTACAAGCACAAGTTTCATTCCTGTTGTTTTGACAAAAGGAATTTTACCTAATAATTCTACTGTCGATACACGCTCATCACTATTAAGTTTCTTCATCTTATCTAAAGTAACCTTCTCGATTTCTGCTACCTTATTGCCCGATTTGTCAAACGCGATGGCTGAAAAATTATCTTTCTCTGTATCGACTATCTTAACAATTGTAGCGGTAGTAGCCTCATTAGCTGCAGGCATTAGTTGCTGTCCTAAAAGTGCGTTTATGAGAGTGGATTTACCAGAACTCATAGTCGCTACAACATTGATCTCAAATCGTGAGTTTTTTGCCTTTTCAAATGCTTCTATTATCGCTGGTGTACGAAGTTCTGGAACACTTTCTTTTTCAAGTATCTCCTTAAAGATGGCATCAATGGTATCTTCAACCTCGTCTATGTTTGGTGTGGCTTGAAGGGTACATTTAGCATTAATTTGGTTGCCATAAGATTTTATGGCAGAAATTACATCATTATAATCAGCTTCTGTTCCAGTAAAGTCTATTTCGAAATTGCTATCTCTGTACTCATCAATGAGTATCTGAGGCAATCTTTCTATCCACTCCTGAAGCCTGAAATTGGCAACATTCAAAGCACTGTTAGCCTTGGGCGCATTGCCATCAACCATTATCTGAGTCGTTATCTGATACGGGTTGTATTTGATAGAGACTTTTTTCATGAATGTTATTATTTTAAGTTATTTTCTATGTTTCTCTCCAATAATGTTATCCCAGATCTTGATAATTCCATATTGGAAGTTTTTCCCACATACTTAGGAAGATCCAAAAATTCTTTTGAAAAGCGTTTTCTTAATATATTGAGTTCATCAATCTCCTCTTCATCAAGAGTATTCTTCATTCTAAGTAGATATGCAAATTGAGCTGACAATGGAATGACTTTAGGAGATTTAAACCCTATAGATAAAAGTTCCTTCTTATATTCATTCATCATCTTTTCAATATCATCCTCTGCTGATTTGAATCTATCAAGTTGATTCAATACGAACAAGATAGGCTTTTTTGAATTTTTATAAATAAGATTTAACAGTTGCCTCTCATCATTAGTTCCATTATATTGTCCATTTGAAATAAAGATCATAAAGTCATAATCTTGAGACTTAATCGCCTCCGTGGTGATATTGAAATGGCTCGTATCTCTTGCGTTATTGACACCTGGCGTGTCCACCAAACATATCTTATGAGAACCAAGAGTAGATTCAAAATGAAAGCCTACCTCATCGGAATCATGACTGGTATGAGAATCAATGTCCGAATCGTAACTATATTTAGTTTTGTTCTTCAGTATAATTCCATCGGAAAAAGGTTTATTATGAATCCTACTAATACGTGTGGTACATACTCCATTTTTAACCTTATTGAAGCTATGGCCTGTCAATGCATTAATAAGAGTGGACTTACCTGCAGATACAGTGGCAACTATAAGTATTCTATTCTCATACTGTTGTGCAAATTCGATGTTTTTCTGTCTATGCTTAATGAGAACATCTTCCACCTTCAAATCTCCAATTCCATCATTAAAATAACCATTGGTAAGGTTAAGAGAACCCTTTGTGAAGACATTGCTTCCACATTCTCTTAAAAAATCATTAAGTCTACCTAATAAAGATTTATCGAACGACTCGATAAGATAAAAGCAATCAAAATAGAATTGATGTTTGAATCTGAAAAAATGAATACCAATCCTGTTCACAGACAATGCTTTCTTTAAATAGGAATTATCCTTAGGTTGAAACCAAGAAGAAACATCCGTTTGGAGTATAGAATAGCCCCACTGTTCAAACAACATCCTCATATTGGGATGTCCTTTTGAGACATTGTGCAAGACATACCCTAACCCCCTGACATAATTTTCTTTTAACTTGTCAGAATGGAAATTGAGTGGATGATCAGAAATTCTACATGTATGAGTCAGCATGGATAATCACTATACTATTTTGGGTAAATTATAAATTTCATCTGTTCCAAACCAGTCACAAAGTTTGGCTTTAGCTAAGATTTGTGTATCTTCATCTATTGCTTCAGATAATGTGGTAACAGCATATGAAAGGACAGCTCCATCATCCCAAAGTCCCCACATTAGAATATCTGGGATAAGGTCTAAAGGAGAGATAAAATACCCTAATGAAGCAGCTGCCAATATTCTTTTGGACATTGGAATCTTTTCATTTATGAGGCCATAATATAGTAGCAGAGCATAATATACAGAAGTAATGCCCGCTTTTATTGCATATTCACATATTTTCGATAATAGAGAAGATGGTTGATACTTTTTAGCGTAATAATTAAGCCTATTATTGAAGTAATCAATAGCTTGTGTTGCAGTAAAACGTGGCTGTTGATTTTCTGACATTATGGTCTCGTTATTATTGGATGTGCTTATTGAATCACTATGGCTAACTGATTCTGATAAGTCGTTAGAATATCCAATGCTTTCTGTAGTAGTGATGGAAGATGAATGAGTGTAATCATCAGATTGCGTGAAGCAAGATACTGTTTTCGAAATACCAGAACTTCCCATTTCAGAAATCACTTCTGTTTTACCTTCAGTGAATGTATATGCATTTATTTTTGAAGTCCCTCTTGAATACCCTTCAGAAAATGATGAATTACAATTTGTATCATCTTGTTTAGTTGAATCTCTATCATAAAGAGAAGAATTTTCTCTTTTAGAGAGTGCCTCGTGGACTATTTTTGATCCCTTAACTGCTGATTTTAACAAATTAGAGAGTTTCACCCTTATAAAATATTATATAGAGCCTTCCATAGTTCCCAAAACAGAGGCAAGTTAGAAATATGATATAAGAAAAGTGGGGAACTTATCCGCTTTTCAGAGTTTGAAGGCATCGCCAAACGCCCGACATGACTGAAAAGGTAGAATAAAATGCCCCACTGACTTGTATGGCGTATACGGCAATCATTGCCGTCGTTGCACGCATGCAAGACAGAAGAGCGTTTTTACTCTCTTTTTCTCATGTCATTATTGTTTGGCGAACTTTTCAAACTGAGAAAGAAAGCAGAACGCTTTTCTCTTTCCTCCGGCATTTCTCTTCCGGTTGGATTGTGTACGGCAAAGTTATACAATTTTCATCATATAAGCAATACCTATGGCATTTTATTCTACATAATTTTCTATTTTTGTTGTTTTCATATAAGTTGACTGTTTTATTCCTTCATCTTTAGATTCCAGACCCACGAAAACTGATCCCTGAAACCTGATCTCTGACACCTTGCGTATATATAAGAAAAGAGAGGACTTCCTCGACTTTTCATGATAGACCAGGCATCGCCAAACGCCTCAACCAACTTGAAAAGAAAGAATAAATGCCCTCTCTGCGTTATCTGTATACTTACGACAAGGTTCTCTTATCGCATTGCAATAGACAATCAGATGAGCGAAGATTCTTTTGTTGATTGATTCGATATTTTGGCGATTTCGGTCTAATCATAAAAGAAAGCTACGCTTTTCTTGCATCAGCGGTATTTCTCCTCCACTGACTTCGCAAAGTTAAACATATTTTTCCAAACGGCAAAATATATTCCGGGCATTTATTCTACATATTCGGGTTCTCATAAAATTTAGTTGAAAAATTATAGTTGTCAAGAAATCCGCGATAGCCAACGAAGCGCCGCTCAGCACTTCTCCGCGCGCGAACGCCAGAGTCTGGTATCGAGTCCATCCAAAAGCACTTCCAAAGCACACCCGAAGCTCAATTAAAAAAATCCGCGCCTATCCGCCGCCATCGGCGAAAAAAGCTGCGAAGCGTCGCGATCCGCGTTGCCTGCCAATCAAAAAAATCCATCTTTCAACTAACATCATTCTCACGCAATGCTTCCTGCTCTCTATATGCCTTCATAAAAGTCCTAACTGCTCTTGAAGGCTCAAATGGTGGTGTATAAATTATCATATCATCCAAAAATAAAATTTTCATCGACGCAAATATAATAAGAATTATTCCAACACGTCTAACTATTGCCTTATTTTTTGCGTCTTAAACCTCAAATTGTATCAAAACTGCATCATTCTGATACAAAAATAAAAAAATACAATATCTGTCAGGTTTTATTTTTGCATATCACCATCGAATTCTTTATCTTTGCATCATTCAATCTGACTACAATGGAAAATTTCAACAATATAGTCTGTGCATTACAATCCGTATTAGATACACAGTTGCTTGCAAAATCGCGGCTTGACCTTGCAAAAAAACTTGGGACGGGGCGATGCATTTTCTATAGAATAGTTCAGGGAAAAGCGAGCGAGTCTGCCGTTGAGAATCTCCTCTCTATCCTCCAAGAACGGCTTTATGTAGACATACATACTCTTGAGCAAATGGAGGCTGCCATCAACAATACAGCAAAATTCACAAAACTTGTAAAGGAGGGGTGGAATAGCAATCTCCAGGAATCGCCATATGAAGTAATCTTGGCTTTCATTGCTCATGATTACTCGCATTTCTCGTCTCAATTCCGCGATGGCGACCTACAGCAAATCTTGACCCTCGAACGCACTGATCCTCGTGCCTTCTTCAATATGCTCGCTTATTTTTATATCACTTCCTCTCGCATTCAATTCTATAAAAATATAAAGACAAAGAGTCATAAGGAGCGTTGTGCGGGAGTGATCGAACCACTCGGCAAACGACTTATGAGCATTTATCCCAGCAACGGATTTGGAGCTGGAATCGCATATGCCTATTCCAGATCTGATGTTTATAATTCGGAAGCGCAGACACTATGGTCGCTCATTGGAAGAATATCTTCAATGTTTCAAGCATTTGCATCTCCTATTGACACTGCTGACGAGGATTGCAATTATATGCTCCTACCCGGACTTTCAATCCGTTCTTACTGGATAGGGAAAAATAACGATAATATTATCCTTGTGTGGCTTCAGCCTGGCAAAAATCCCGCTACTGGCCACTACGAAGTATTCTGCATTGATCGACAGTCAGGCTCTCCCAAAGGTATCGCTTCTTTATTCTTTATTAACGGCGAAATTATTTCCGCATTTATAAAAGAACGAGACAATTCTCAACTCGGGACATACCGGATGGATGCAGACACTCTTTCATTTCAATGGGAAAAATCAGATGATGATCCTTTGCATGTAGGCAATACGTTGACACTCCTTTCTCTCGATGCTTCTCAATCGCTTAGAGAACTTGATCGTGCGCTGACAGATGATGCGCTAATGCGCGAGATGGCCCGAAGCGAAGGCCTTGATTATGATTTCGCTATGCAACCGAAAGATGTCGTCATTTCAAGAAAAAAATTTTCCATGACGCTCAATAATGGGCGTTCTTACTCAATCGACATTGACTTCGCACCATTCCTTCGCAAATTGACACCCAACGAACCTCTGATGATCTGCCGTCAATTCTCCGACAACCGCATCTTCGCTATCTGGCCTCAAATCCACCAATCAATTCCCCTCAACCTATTTAATTCCGCACAACCCATAATCCCTGACCCCTGACCACTCCAATTAACATTTCTTACACTTACCAATGAAACAATGGTGTAAATTTTTCTGTTATAATTAATGTAATTTGGCACGGTATTTGCTAAGTTAATTCCGGAAGGTTGTTTGCAACCGTTCCAAACATTATTAATATAAAAGTATAACCCGATAAAACTAATAACAGAAATGAACATCAAACCACTTGGCGACCGCGTGCTCGTGCAGCCGACTGCCGCAGAAGAAGTGACAATGTCAGGCATCATCATCCCTGACTCTGCTAAAGAAAAACCCCTCCGTGGCAAAGTGCTCGCTGCTGGCAACGGAACTAAAGACGAGGAAATGCTCCTCAATGTAGGCGACGAAGTGCTTTATGGCAAATATGCTGGCACTGAAATCGAATTCGAAGGCGAGAAATATCTTATCATGCGTCAAAGCGACATTCTCGCTGTCATATCTTAAACATTATAATACTTCAAAAAAACACATAAGACAAAAATGGCAAAGATCATTAAATTCAACATACAGGCTCGTGAAGAGCTTAAAAAAGGTGTCGACGCTCTTGCCGATGCCGTGAAAGTCACTCTCGGTCCTAAAGGCCGCAACGTAATTATCGAAAAGAAATTCGGCGCTCCTCACATCACAAAAGATGGTGTGACTGTAGCTAAGGAAATCGAACTCGAAAATGCTTTCGAAAACATGGGCGCTCAGCTCGTGAAGGAAGTGGCTTCCAAGACCGGCGACCAGGCTGGTGACGGTACTACTACTGCAACCGTCCTCGCTCAGGCCATCGTCACTGAAGGTCTTAAGAACGTGGCAGCAGGCGCTAACCCTATGGACCTCAAGCGTGGTATCGACAAGGCTGTCTCCAAAGTTGTGGAAGGCATCAAGGGCATGAGCCAGGAAGTCGACGACGACATGGCAAAGATCGAAAACGTTGCCCGCATCTCTGCTAACAACGACGAGGAAATCGGCCGTCTCATCGCTGAGGCTATGAAGAAGGTGAAGAAAGAAGGCGTGATCACTGTCGAAGAAGCTAAGGGTACTGAGACTACTGTCGATGTAGTGGAAGGTATGCAGTTCGACCGTGGCTATATCAGCCCTTATTTCGTGACTAACTCTGAGAAGATGGAATGCGAGATGGATTCTCCTTTCATCCTCATATATGATAAGAAAATCTCCAATCTTCAGGAGATGCTCCCTATCCTCGAAGCAGTAGCTCAGACTGGCCGTCCTCTCCTCATCATCGCTGAGGATGTCGACAATGAGGCTCTTGCTACTCTCGTAGTAAACCGTCTCCGCGGTTCGCTCAAGATCTGTGCAGTCAAGGCTCCAGGTTTTGGTGATCGTCGTAAGGAAATGCTCGAGGACATCGCTATCCTTACCGGTGGAAATGTAATCAGCGAAGTAAAGGGTATGCAGCTTAAACAAGCTACTGTAAACGATCTCGGCACTGCTGAGAAAGTGACTGTCAATAAAGACAATACCACTATCGTAAACGGTGCCGGCAGCAAAGATGCAATTGATGCTCGCGTGGCTCAGATCAAAGCTCAAATTGAGACTACTACATCTGAGTATGACAAGGAGAAACTCCACGAACGCCTTGCCAAGCTCGCAGGCGGCGTAGCTGTTCTCTATATTGGTGCTCCTTCTGAAGTTGAAATGAAGGAGAAGAAAGATCGTGTAGATGATGCCTTGAGCGCAACACGCGCTGCTATCGCAGAAGGTATCGTACCTGGTGGTGGTGTGGCTTACATCCGTTGCCTCAATGCCCTTGACGAACTTAAGGGTGAGAACAACGACGAGACCACCGGTATTGCGATCATTCGTCGTGCCATCGAGGAACCACTCCGCCAGATCGTAGAAAATGCTGGTCTCGAAGGTGCTGTGATAGTTCAGAAAGTAAAAGAAGGCTCCGGCGACTTTGGCTATAATGCCCGCACCGACAGCTATGAAAACTTCTTTGCTACCGGCGTGATCGACCCTGCCAAAGTGACCCGCGTAGCTCTTGAGAATGCGGCAAGCATCGCCGGCATGTTCTTGACTACTGAATGTGTCATCGCTGACAAGAAGGAAGACAATCCTGTGCCTCCCATGCCTGCAGGCGGTATGCCGGGCATGATGTAATGCGGTTTCAGTGAAGATAATTAAGGCGGGGGATTGCAATCGCATTTCCCGCCTTAACCTTTTTTGGCACGCCATTTGTTATATGGAAAGTAGGCATTCCAGCCTGCAACCTAAAAAACTAAAGAAAGACAAAACAAACATAAATGAAAAACGACTATTCAAAACAATTCAGACCCATCTTGGAGCAGTCTTACAACATCGCTCAGGAGTTTAACTCGAAGGTGATCAACTGCGAGCATTTCGTGCTGGCCTCCTTGAGAGATGAAAATGGATATGCCCTTAAGATTCTGAGACAACTCCGTGTCCCCATAGATAAGATGCGGAAGGAGGTGGAGGAATACATATCTGAGCAAGTCAACTCCGGAGAGTCTACTACGCTATTTGAACAGCAATACCGTATAAGCCTCCCGGCTGTAAGACACTTGCAGCTCGCCACTTCTGAGGCTCGTAAGATGCATGCTTCCGTCATTGGAGGCGAACATATATTGCTTGCTCTTATTCACGACCAGCGCTCAATGGATAGCGGATTCTTGAAAGAGTTTAAAGAGAAGTATCTCAATTTTGATATCTCCATCCAGTCTATAGGTCCCGGTCAGATTCCTCCATTCCCATTCGGACAAAAAAACAATGAAGAGGATCCTGAAATCGACGAAGAAGACGAGGATGAATTCGAGCCAACAGCTTCTTCAAGCTCCAATTCAAAAAGCAGCTCTAAAGGGAAGGAGAAATCCGATACCCCTGCCCTTGACAAATTTGGCTACGATATGACCAAGAGTGCCGCTGAGGGCAGACTTGACCCTGTAGTAGGTAGAGAAACTGAAATCGAGCGTCTCGCACAGATTCTTTCGCGTCGCAAGAAGAACAATCCTGTTCTTATAGGCGAACCAGGCGTAGGAAAATCTGCAATTGTTGAAGGTCTTGCTCTGCGTATCAATCAGCGCAAGGTGAGCCGCGTGCTCTTCAATAAGCGTGTGATTGGTCTCGATATGGCTGGGATGGTGGCAGGCACAAAATATCGTGGACAATTTGAGGAACGCATCAAGGCTGTTCTTGATGAACTTCAGAAGAATCCGGATATTATCCTTTTCATTGATGAGATCCATACTATCGTAGGAGCCGGGGGTGCACCGGGCACGATGGATGCCGCCAATATGCTGAAGCCAGCTCTTGCACGTGGAGAAATCCAATGCATTGGAGCCACCACTCTCGATGAATATCGTAAAAACATTGAAAAGGATGGTGCTCTTGAGCGACGTTTCCAGAAAGTGATTGTTGAGCCGACCACTCCGGAGGAGACTTTGGAGATCCTGAATAAAGTGAAGTCGAAATATGAGGATCACCACAATGTCACTTATACTGACGAAGCGCTTAAGGCTTGTGTTGAACTGACAGAGCGCTATGTCAGCGACCGTAACTTCCCGGATAAGGCTCTTGATGCTCTTGATGAAGCAGGAAGCCGAGTTCATATCAACAATATCATAGTTCCGGAAGAGATCGAGACTCTTGAAAACGAGATAGCCGCTACTACAGAGCAGAAATTAAAGGCTGCCAACGAACAGGATTTCGCTAAAGCTAAGGAATATCTTGATCGTGAAAAGTCTCTCAAGATTGAACTCGAAAAGATGAAAGGAAAGTGGGAAGCCAAACTTGACAAGGAACGACAGACTGTTGATGACGAGAAGGTGGCAGAGGTCGTGGCTATGATGACCGGGGTTCCCACCCAACGCATTGCGCAGACTGAAGGAAACCGTCTTCTTGAAATGGGCAATACCCTCCAAGGCTCGGTTATCGGTCAGGATGAAGCCATCAAGAAAGTGGTGAAGTCTATCCAACGCAACCGAATCGGTCTTAAAGATCCTGATAAGCCAATCGGCGTATTTATGTTTCTCGGCCCAACCGGTGTAGGTAAGACTCACCTTGCCAAGAAACTTGCCGAATATCTTTTCGATAGCACCGATGCTCTTATCCGAGTAGACATGAGCGAATTTATGGAGAAGTTCACAGTCAGCCGACTCGTTGGTGCTCCTCCGGGATATGTTGGATATGAAGAAGGTGGTCAGTTGACTGAGAAAGTTCGTCGTCGTCCTTATTCTGTAGTTCTTCTTGATGAGATTGAGAAAGCGCACCCTGACGTATTCAATCTTCTCCTCCAAGTGATGGACGAAGGACGCCTCACAGATTCTCTCGGTCGAAAGATCGACTTTAAGAACACGATCATAATCATGACCTCCAATGTCGGAAGTCGCCAACTAAAGGATTTCGGAACTTCGGGAGTAGGGTTCAACACTGCTGCTGACGACAAGAAGCAGGCTCAAGGAGTTATTTCCAAGGCTCTCAACAGAGCTTTTTCTCCAGAGTTCCTTAATCGTATCGACGATATCGTTATGTTTGACCAACTTGACAAAGAGGCAATATTCAAGATTATCGATGTAGAACTTGTCGACTTCTATGGCCGCGTGATGAAACTTGGCTACGAACTAAAGCTCTCTGACGAAGCCAAGGAATTCATCGCCAATAAGGGCTACGATAAAAACTTCGGCGCCCGACCGCTCAAGAGGGCTATCCAGAAATATCTCGAAGATGACCTCGCTGAGCTTCTGTTAAAACTCAATGCCGAAGGTAAACTTGGCGGCGTGATTGAAGTCAGCAAGAAGGATCCAGACGCCGAACGTCTTGATTTCAACTACATAGATCCTTGCGAATAATCTTATCCTACTTTCATAATCGAAAAAAGCGTTGTCAACCCGACAACGCTTTTTTCATATAACCCCATAAACCCATATCTTCATAATCCCCAGTTTTGCCATCGAAACTTAATTTAAAATTTGCATATTTGAGTTTTTTTAGCTAATTTTGTAAGTTGAAAAGATTAGGCAAAAATGACTATTGACGAAGATAAGATTATTCCGGTCAATATTGAATCGGAAATGAAAAGTGCCTACATCGACTATTCGATGTCGGTCATCGTGTCGCGAGCACTCCCTGATGTCCGCGATGGATTCAAACCTGTGCATCGCCGTGTGCTTTACGGCATGGGAGAAGTGGGAAACTATTTCTCTGGAGACACAAAAAAATCCGCACGTATCGTTGGCGACGTGATGGGTCACTATCACCCTCACGGTGACTCTTCGATATATATGACCATGGTGCGCCTTGCACAGGAATGGTCACTGAGATACCCACTCGTATTCGGACAAGGAAACTTCGGCTCCATCGATGGAGACTCGCCGGCAGCCATGCGTTACACTGAGGTTAAGCTTTCCCGAATGGGAGAGGAAATGCTTCGCGACCTTGACTCCGACACTGTAGATTTTGTACCAAACTTCGACAACACCACTAAGGAACCGACAGTGCTTCCCACGAGAATCCCAAATCTTCTCGTCAACGGAGCTGCAGGTATCGCAGTGGGCATGGCCACCAACATGCCACCCCACAACCTTACAGAGGCTCTCAACGCATCTCTCGCCATTATTGACAATCCCGACATAGATATTGATGGCCTTATGCAATATGTAAAGGCTCCTGACTTCCCTACCGGTGGCGAAATATTCGGCATGCAAGGAGTCAGGGATGCATACGAGACAGGCAGAGGGCGCATTGTGCTCCGTGCTAAGGCTGAAATTGAATCAAATGGAACCCACGATCAAATCATTGTAAGCGAGATCCCTTACGGTGTGCTCAAAAACGACCTCGTCAAGAGCATTGCAGACATGGTGGAGGAAAAGAAAATTGAGGGTATCTCTGATATCACCGACACTTCTGCACGTGGCAAAATCCATATTGCTATCGACATAAAGCGCGAGGCTAACGCTCGCGTTGTGCTGAACAAGCTTTACAAACTCACCCAGCTTCAGACAAGTTTTAGCGTAAACAATGTAGCCCTTGTCAATGGGCGTCCACGTACACTCAACCTTAAAGAGTTGCTTGAGCATTTCGTGGCGCACCGACACGAGATTGTAATCCGACGCACCAAGTTCCTTCTTCGCAAAGCTGAAGAACGTGCTCATATCCTGAAAGGATTGATGATTGCTTGCGACAATATTGACGAAGTGATCAAGATCATCCGAAACTCACGCACGACTGAAGAGGCTCGTGAAAAACTAAGTGAGAATTTCGGACTCGATGAGATTCAGACTCGTGCAATTGTAGAAATGAGGCTTCGCCAGCTCACTGGACTGGAACTCGACAAACTGCATGCTGAATACGATGAGCTGATGAAGCAAATCGATTTCTACAATCAGATTCTTAACGATGATGCCGTCTGCCGCAATGTGATGAAAGAAGAGCTCATTGAGATCCGCGATAAATTTGGCGATGAACGACGCACTAAGATCAGCATGTACTCAAGCGATCTTAATGCAGAAGATTTCTATCCTGATGATGAGATGATCATCACCATCTCTCACCTCGGATATATCAAACGCACCCCGCTCACCGAATTCCGCGCTCAAAACAGAGGTGGAGTTGGAGCAAAAGGGAGCAGCACACGCGATCAAGACTTTATTGAGCATATTTATCCGGCTACAAACCACAACTATATGCTCTTCTTCACAAATAAAGGCAAATGCTACTGGCTGAAAGTATATGAAATTCCGGAATTTGCCAAGAATTCAAAGGGACGTGCTATCCAGAATCTTCTCAACATCGATGCTGACGATGCCGTAAACGCTTTCATTTGCATCAAGAATCTCAATGATGAGGAGTTTGTCAATAGCCACAACCTGCTCTTTGTCACACGCAATGGTGTAGTAAAGAAAACTCCTCTTGAAGCTTACAGCCGTCCACGTGCAAATGGAGTGAACGCTATCATAATCAGAGAAGAAGACTCCCTGCTTCAGGTAGAGTTGACTGATGGAGACACTCAAGTAATTCTTGCAAGCAAAGCCGGATATGCCACTCGTTTCAGTGAGTCTGAACTTCGTGAGATGGGACGCGTCTCTACCGGCGTAAGAGGCATGACTCTTCGTGGCGACGACGATGAGGTGGTTGGCATGGTGACTGCCAAAACCGATGACAACGAACACAGCATCCTGGTAGTTTCGGAAAATGGTTTCGGAAAGAGAACTCACCTTGATGATTATCCAGTCAGCATGCATCGTGGCGGAAAGGGTGTAAAGACTCTAAATATCACCGACAAGACCGGAAACTTGGTTGCCATCAAGAAAGTGACCGACGACAACGATCTAATGATCATCAATCAAAGCGGCATCACTCTTCGCCTGCCTGTAGACACACTGCGCTTGCAAGGTAGAAACACTCAGGGCGTAAAGCTTATTGACCTTGCTAAACGTGGCGACCGCATTGCCTCTGTATGTGTGGTTGATTCCGATCCTGAGGAAGAGATTGAAGAAGAACTTAAGTCAGAACAAAACGAAAACGTGACAGAAGGCTCTCCTGCAGAAATTGAAACGCCGGAAAATGAAAATGACACCAATGACGAAAATAATCAATAATCTATAATACAAAACCAAATGAAAAAGCTCATGACATTCGCGCTCTGCTTCGCAGCTATAGGCTCGATGAGCGCACAAAAAGCAAATGTGGAAGCTGCCAAAAAGCTTTCTGGCAAGCCCGATAAGATCGAAGAAGCTCGCTCCCTGATCAATGAGGCTATGCAAAATCCTGAAACAGCCAACGATGCACAGACATATTTTATCGCCGGCAAGATCGAGTTTGACTCTTACGACAAGGATCTTACCAACAGCATGATAAATCCTGCTTCTGCCGATAAAGTTAAGATGGGTCAGAATTTGATCAATGGCTATAACAATTTTGTGAAGGCTCTTCCTCTTGCTGCAATCCCTAATGAAAAAGGCAAAGTAGACAGCAAAACACCTAAGTCTATCGTAAATACTCTCAAAGGCCACACCAACGATTACTTCCAAGCCGGTGTAGACTTTTTCAACGCTCAGAAGGTATATCCCGAAGCATATGAAAGCTTTATGATCTACGCTGACATGCCTGAACAGGAGTTTATGAAAGACGAGAAACTGGAACTTCCTGCTGCCGACCGTGGCACAGCTTACTTCAATGCAGGACTTGCAGCATACTCAGGAAACGACATTTTCAAAAGTGCTGATGCATTCCGTAAGGCTCGTAATGTAGGCTATGATGACAAACAGGCATATATCTACGAGATCGCATGCTGGCAAGCTGCATCTCAGCGTGACTCTACTATGGTGCAGACCGCTCAGGATAAAATTATGGAAATTGCTGATGCTGGCTACCAAAAATATGGTATGGAAGAGCCTCTCTTCATCAATAATATCGTAAATTTCCTTGTAGCTGACAATAAATTTGACGAAGCAGTTTCTAAAGTTTCTGATCTTATCGCAGCAAATCCTGACAATGCAGGTCTATACGGTCTCCGTGGTTTTGTCTATGACCGTATGAACAAGGACGAAGAGTCAGTCAACGACTACAAAAAGGCTGTTTCTATCGACAACGTTGACTTCGAAACCCTCAAGAATGCAGGCAAAAAAATCTATCGTGTAGGTGCCGACAAGTATAACGCAATTGAAGGCAATAGCGAAAAAGATCGTGCTGATCGCCTCAACGTCAAGACTAACTACTTCGAAGTAGCAAAATCTATCGCCGACAAGGCAAAGGCAATGAATTCAACCGATAGCGATCTCGACTATCTCATTGAGAACATTGACTACGCTCTTACCACTTTCTTTAATTAATAATTACCCTATTCCATAATGGAGTGGGCGCAATGTAATGACATTTGCGCCCACTCTTCTTTTTATTTATCCGTGTCAAATATTTTTTTTAAATTTTTTATATCTCATTTGTATCATATTTGAAAAAAAATAAGTAACTTTGCAAGTCGAAAAGTCATAATTGGGTAGAGGTGATATCCCCTCCCCATTTGAATGTCTTTTTCGACTTGAGTTTCAACAGTTTCACCCCGCAACTGAATAAAGATATGGGATTATTTTCATTGACACAGGAAATCGCAATGGACCTTGGCACCGCCAATTCCATTATCATCCATAAAGACAAAATAGTAGTCAACCAGCCATCTGTTGTGGCTATCGACAATAAAACTGACAAACTTCTCGCTGTAGGAGAAGATGCCCACCAGATGGAGGGCAAAGAGCCCCCGGGCATCAGGACCATCCGTCCGCTTCGCGACGGTGTCATTGCAGACTTTAATGCTGCAGAACAGATGATACGTGGCCTCGTAAAGATGGTCAATAGCAAACGCCGCTGGTTCTCTCCAAGCTTACGAATGGTGGTTTGCATTCCATCTGGATCAACTGAGGTTGAGATTCGTGCTGTCCGTGACTCAAGCGAGCATGCCGGTGGCAGAGACGTGTTTATGATCTACGAGCCAATGGCTGCCGCTCTTGGAATAGGACTTGATGTGGAGGCTCCGGAAGGCAATATGATAGTAGATATAGGCGGCGGTAGCACTGAAATCGCTGTAATCTCACTTGGTGGTATCGTCAGCAATAAGAGTATCCGAGTAGCCGGCAATGATCTTACTGCTGATATTCAAGAACACATGGGACGCGTACACAACTTGAAAATCGGAACCTCAATGGCAGAGAGAATTAAGATTCAGGTGGGAAGCGCGCTTACAGAACTTGAAAATCCACCTGAACCATTCATCGTAAGAGGTCCTAACAGAATGACTGCTCTTCCGATGGAAGTGGCTGTAACACATGAGGAAATTGCTCATAGCATTGAGAAGACCATTGCTAAGATGGAGACTGCTATTCTTGCTGCGCTTGACCAGACTCCCCCGGAGCTTTACGCCGACATCGTAAGAAACGGTATTTACCTCGCAGGTGGCGGTGCCCTTCTCAGAGGCCTTGACAAGAGATTGACTGATAAGTTTCATATTGAATTCAAAGTAGCGGACGATCCGTTGACTGCTGTGGCCCGTGGTACTGGTGTGGCTCTCAAGAATATCAACAGATTCCGCTTCCTCATACGATGAGGAACCTTCTGAACTTCCTTATAAAATACAGCACATGGTTCGTGTTTACGTTCTATGTGCTGATTTCATGCATTCTGCTGGTAAAATCGAGTGACAACCACTTTTCTCTCTACATGTCTTCAGCCAATGCAATCGGAAGTGCCATCTATCGCACTTCTTCTGAAGTGACTGACTATTTTGGACTTCTTTCAGTCAACCAACGACTACAAGAAAGCAACGCCAAGCTTGAAAGCGAAGTGTTAAATCTTCGCCAGCAATTGAGCCAATATCGCGTCCTTGTCCAAGACACATCGGTATCTTTTGGCAGCAATCGCTTTGGATATGTTGGAGCATCTGTGATCAATAATTCCATTCGGCATCCAAGAAACCACTTCACTATCGATAGAGGAAGTGCCGATGGCATCATGCCAGGCATGGGAGTTGTGGATCAAAGTGGAGTTGTCGGCATTGTTGACGTCACTGGAAAGAACACATCAAGAGTTATTTCATTGCTCAACCAAAACCAGCATTTCAGTGCTAAGGTTAAGAATACGCCCTATGTTGGTAGCCTTACATGGAGAGGAGATGATCCATCGATTGCTTTTCTTGAGGAAGTGCCCAGACACGCTAAATTCCATATTGGAGACACCATTGTCACAAGTGGATATTCTACTACCTTTCCTGAAGGTATAGATATAGGCACTGTAATGGGGAAAGTGAAGACAAGCGATGACACTTTTTTGATTCTCAAAATCAGACTTGCCTCCAATTTCAAAACTCTCGGCACTGTCAGAGTGATAAAAGACTCCCTCAAGCAAGAACTTGACTCTATCAACAATATAGGGACCTATGAATGATTAATCAACGGATAAAATGGATAAAAGCTTTATCTCATACATATTGTTGTTTGTGATACTGGTGCTCATACAGGTCCTGCTGTTGAACCATATCGTGCTATTCAATTGCGCGGTATGCTTGATATTCATATACTTCTTGATTAAACTCCCGATCAATCTTTCTCCCAATATCCTGCTTACACTCGGATTCATTCTTGGTCTTTCGGTAGATATATTATCAGACACTCCAGGTCTCAATGCCCTATGCTGCACTATACTTGCTTCTTTAAAAAAATCTGTCTTTTACGCATACGAACAGCATGACGACCAAAAGCGCAATATATCGCCATCTATTGGAACAATGGGATTCTTAAACTTTAGCAAGTTTGTATTCAGCCTTTCTGCAATCTATTGTCTTCTTGTATTCTTTGTTGAGTTTGTCAACTTCACAGATGTAGTGCAAATACTGATTAAGGCGGGAGCAAGCACAGCCTTTACATTTCTGGTGATTTTGGCAGTTGACTCCCTAATTTACAAAAATTAATCCAAATCCCCGTGGCAAAGGATTACACTTTAGAAAAAAGAAAATATGTAATAGGCGGATTCATCACCGCCATCGTCATAATATTCCTGATTAGACTTTTTAATCTTCAGGTCAGTGACGGAACCTATAAGGAGAATGCTGAATCGAATGCATTCTTCCGCAAGGTCTTATATCCATCACGCGGTCTTATTTACGATCGTAATGGCAGACTTGTTGTGCTCAATCAACCCGAATATGATGTCATGCTTATTCCGAAAGACCTCGGAAATAAGTTTGACACTATTGGACTTTGCGAAGTACTTAACATAACCAAAGAAGAGCTTATGAGCAAGTGGGCTGATATGAAAAATCCCCGTAAGAACCCGGGGTATTCAGCTTACACTCCTCAGAAACTCATGTCTCACCTATCTCAAGAAGATTATGGTCGTCTTCAAGAAAAGCTCTACCTATTTCCGGGATTCTATGTCCAAAAAAGGAATGTGCGGGAATATGCTACTCATGCTGCGGCCAACGTACTCGGCAACATTCGTGAGGTGAATGCAAAGGATGTTGAAAACGACCGTTATTACAGAAGAGGCGACTACACCGGCGACCTCGGTGTGGAAAAAAGCTATGAGCCATATTTAAGAGGAGTTAAGGGTGAAGAAATCCTTATGAAGGATGCCCTCGGACGAATCAAGGGAAAATATGAGGATGGTATCCATGATGTAATCCCGGTTGCCGGACGCGATCTGACTCTAAGCATCGACATGGATCTCCAGGAATATGGGGAGCAGCTCATGCAAGGGAAAATAGGTGCCATCGTAGCAATCGAACCGCAGACGGGAGAAATACTATGTATGGTTTCAGCTCCTACCTACGACCCCTCATTGCTTGTTGGGTCCGGACGCGGAAAGAATTATGCAGCCCTCGTTGCCGACAAATACAAGCCACTATACGACCGCTCTCTACAAGGTGCTTACCCTCCTGGTTCGACTTTCAAACCTACCCAAGGCTTGATTTTCCTTCAGGAAGGAACAATAACCCCTGCTACTGCTTATCCCTGTTATCGAGGCTATGTCAATGGTCTTCGAGTAGGATGCCATGCACATGGGTCACCTCTGCCTCTAAAGCCGGCAATTGCTACCTCTTGCAATGCTTATTTCTGCTGGGGTTTCAAAAATTTTGTGGATAAAAAGGGAAGTAAACCAGCCATACAATTAGAAAAATGGAAAAATTATATGGTTGAGATGGGCTACGGCTATCGTCTGGGAGTAGATCTGCCCTCAGAAAGTCGTGGATTCATACCGAATCCTGACTTCTACAGTAATTCTTTCCGTGGCAGAAACTGGAGTGCAAATTCCATTATTTCTGTCTCAATAGGCCAAGGAGAGGTGCTCGCCACTCCCCTACAGATTGCCAATCTTGCATCCACGATTGCCAACCGGGGATGGTTTATCACTCCTCATGTCGTAAAGGAAATAAGCGATACTGTCATAGATCCTCATTTCAAAGAAAAGCGTAAGCCCTCAATAAAAAAGGAACATTATGAGCAGATCGCTGAAGGAATGCGAATGGCTGTTCTTGGCGGAACTTGCCGTCTTGCTAATCTCCAGGGCCTGGACGTATGTGGAAAAACAGGCACGGCTCAGAACCCTCATGGCAAAGACCATTCTGTGTTTATGGGTTTCGCACCTATGGACAATCCTAAAATCGCAGTGGCTGTATATGTTGAAAATGCAGGCTTCGGCGCCACCTACGGTGTGCCAATAGGAAGTCTTATCATAGAAAAATATCTGAAGGGATCTATTGCTCCCGAAAGGAAATATCTTGAAGAAAGAATGTTAAACTCTAATACAATCATCTCAAGTGGAGTCAAAAAACATTGATGCCAACACCTCCGTATTCCGCTGGCTTGATTGGCCTACTATCATACTATATTTGATACTTGTAGTGGCAGGAGCAGTAAGCATATATGCTGCAAGCTACGATTTCGACCGCGCAAGTATGTTTGACTTTAACGAGTTTTCAGGAAAGCAATTTCTCTGGATTGGACTCTCTCTTATTATCGGATGCGCTATTCTGCTTTTCGACTATAGGATTTATGAGACATATGCATATCCTGTCTATATATGTGTACTGCTTATAATGGTGGTGACAATTTTTGTGGCTCCGGATATCAAAGGTTCGCGATCATGGCTCGTGCTTGGACCGGTCAGCATACAGCCTGCAGAATTTGGAAAGTTTGCTACTGCACTTGCACTTGCAAAGCTATTCAACTCCTATAATTTTAATCTGAATCAGAAAATTAGTAATTATTTCAGGGCATTCATTATTATTTTCATCCCTGTTACTCTGATTCTTCTTCAACATGAGACAGGTTCTGCACTTGTCTATATATCTCTCTTCTTCGTACTCTACCGCGAGGGCATGAGCGGCCTTGTGCTTTTCTCTGCCATATGCGCTATTACATATTTCGTTGTAGCAGTCAAATATGTCGAGCCTCTACTTCTTGGCATACCGGTCGGAGAGTTCGTAGTGTTTTGCATGATTATTGCAGTATTCTGCTGTATGCTTCTCTTCTATTGTAAAGATGCCATTATATCAAGAAATGTCCTAATTGGATTCACAGGAAGCGGACTTATCGTGACAGCACTCACCCTTTCTGGTATCAATATCCCCGGAACATGGTATTTCATTGGAATAATAGTAGCAGCTCTCATCTACGTTTCCATCGCTATGTATCGCCATCAGATAGAGCGCTACGTTGTGACCATTATATTTGCAGCGGCATCTGTAATGTTTCTTTTCTCTGTAAACTATGTATTCGGACATGTGCTTGAACCACACCAACAGATGCGTATAAAGGTTGCTCTCGGCATTGTAGATGATCCCAGAGGTGTAGGTTATAATGTCAATCAGTCTAAGATAGCAATTGGCTCTGGAGGAATGACTGGTAAAGGATTCCTCAATGGAACCCAAACAAAACTCAAATATGTGCCTGAGCAACACACCGACTTCATTTTCTGCACCATCGGAGAAGAAGAAGGATTTGCAGGGAGCAGCGCAGTCTTACTGGCATTTCTTGCCCTTATCTTGCGCACAATTCACATCGCAGAAAGGCAAAGAACACCTTTCGGACGAGTATATGCATATTGCGTAGTGTCATATATGATATTCCATATATGCATTAATATTGGGATGGTAATTGGGCTATGCCCTGTCATAGGCATACCTCTTCCATTTTTCAGTTATGGAGGATCTGCCCTTTGGAGTTTTACAATCCTTCTCTTCATCCTTCTGCGCATTGACGCTTCAAGAAAAGAGCGGAGAGACTAAGAACACTTCTTTATGAGACAAGATCTTTCTCTCGTTGTTTCCCCGTAAAAATTGTCAAGGTCGATATCAGACACAGAAATGCCAGCACCGACACTAATATGAGTGAAAGATCAGTCAATGCCTCACTGCCACTCATGCGCATAGATATGGGATAAGTGGCGATTTCAACCGAAGCATCATCCTCGTCGTTAAGAGTCAGGGCACTAAGGGCCGACTTCCATTTTATCACGCCATTCTCAAGGCTTACCAGTGCGGGATTTCCCCTGACAAGCTCTTTGATTGAAGTGTCTTCTGCGGTATAAATCTGATATTGACCGGAAGAAAGATCCCGCCATTCGTCAATAGCTTCAGGACTCCCTGCCACAACAGCAAAAAAATCTGTATCATGGGATTTTGCCATATCATATAGACGGTTGATTTTCCAACTTGAAGCCATCGACAGATCACTGATATCGGGTACAAGTAGCATCAGTTGGCGATCATAGCCATATAGCATCTCAGTGACATCCTCTTCCCCATCTTCACTCCATATTCTAAAATCGGGAGCATCATCGGCTGCTGGAATTGCAGATTTGTCGTTCTTGACAAAATCCTTCTCTTCTCTTTTGACAAACTTCCAGCCCTCTGATTCGTCAGGCAATTCATCATCTTCCCCAAATCTACGCGTCTCGCCATCTTTCTCATATATGAACTCATATTGTGGAAGGAATTCAGCTTCTGTCTCCTCTGCAAGTAGACGTGTGCCTATTTTATAAGGACGGAAATCAACCATTGGCTGCTGCCAGTATCCGATGTAGCCTACCATCACAATATAGGCAGCCATAACTACTGCTGATATCCATTGCAGATATGGAGAAATCAGGCTTCTTACCTTCGCATTGAATTTCAAAAGCCATACAACTGCAAGTGATATCAAGCAGTTCTTGACGAAAGTGGACCAGTTGGAGATCACCAAAAAGTCTCCGAAGCATCCGCAGTCTGCGACCGGATCAGAAATTGCTATCCAAAGGGTCAGCGGAAGCATTACGAGCATAAACAGTGCCGCCATGATTGGAGTCGCCTTACGAAAGCAACCAAACACAAGAGAGACTCCGATGATGAATTCTACTGAGAAAAGAATGAAGGCAAGTGCCAATACAGTATTCCCCCACTCTTCGATGGGAATGTGCATGGCCGCAAGATACTCCACAGTTTTATAATATGTGCCCCAAGGATCTATGCCTTTAGAGAGACCCGACACAATGAATACGCTCCCCACAGAGAGCCTCATGAGCCATGTCAAGACTATCAGTGCCCTTGGATACTTATCGAGCAATGGAGCTGCCTTGCGCAATGCCCATGAATCGTCAAGCCAATCACCAAAGCGATCAAACTTCTTCTCTATACCCAGTGGAGTCTTGCGAGAAGCATCCCGATTTGACTTGTCCATCATTAATTATGCATTATGAGTAATGCTCGTCTGTCTTGATGAGTGCAAAAAGAGCATAATTGATCATATCCATATAATTTGCATCTATGCCCTCACTCACAATTGTCTTCCCATCGTGTCCTTCTATCTCCTTTGTGCGCATAAGCTTCTGGAGAATAATGTCGGTGAAACTGCTCACTCGCATATGCCTCCATGCTTCATCATAGTCATGATTTTTATTTTCCATCAGACGAGTGGCGCCGTTTAGCTTTTCATCATATAGACGCATACATTCTTCGGGTTCCAGATTCTCACCCGGACCAAGATCAAGCTGAATAAGAGCCATGACACAATAATTGACAATTCCAATGAATTCAGGACGTATACCTTCATTGACCAGCGCCACCCCCTTATCCTCAATGCTCCGAATGCGCATGGCCTTTATCATTATCTGATCGGTAAGGCTCATCGGACGCATGATACGCCATGACGTGCCATAGTCCATCAGTTTTTTTTCAAATAACTCGCGGCATTCTTTTTTTGCCCTTGCGAATTCTTCCGCTGTATTATGATGCTTCATAGGTGTTCATATAGTTTATTTTACAAATTTAGCAAAAAAAGATTGATTTAAGGGTATATACTCAAAGATTTTTTATAATTTTGTAGTATAATCTCATTTAATATGTCAGATATCAGATTTATTCCGGAATGGGAGCCAATAGAATGCATATTGCTTGCTCTTCCAAATAAAGATACAGATTGGGAGTATATACTCCCTGATGCAATAGATCAATATCGCCGTATCATTAAGGCTATAACTGATGAAGGGATAAAAGTAGTTTTGCTTTGCCATGATGTGGCAGAAGCTATGGAGGCTACTCAAGATTCTTCTCAGGAGATGATCACGTATATTCCTATGGAGTATAACGACACATGGACTCGCGATTATGGCTTGATCTCCGTAGAAAGAAACGAACGTCTTCGCGCTCTTGATTTCGGGTTTAACGCCTGGGGATTAAAATTCGCTGCAGACAAAGATAATCTCGTCAATCTTCACCTTGATAAGAGTGGATATATGCAGCCTCTTGTATATAGAAACGAACGAGATTTTGTTCTTGAGGGTGGCTCTGTAGAAACTGACGGAAACGGAACTATTCTTACCACATCCAGATGTCTCCAATCTCCTAACAGAAATGGTGGACTTACAAAAACTGAGCTCAACCACAAGCTTTATGAAAAGCTTGGTGCTGAACATATACTTTGGCTCGACCATGGAGCATTGGAAGGCGATGACACTGATTCTCATATCGATACTCTTGCCCGGCTTGCACCCAATGATACGATCGTATTTACCGGAACCAAGAATTTTGACGATCCTCAGTTTGAATCTCTACTTGCAATGAGGGCACAGCTGACTCTATTCCGAACCATGGAAGGAAATCCCTACAATTTAGTGGAACTCCCTCTCCCCGATCCGGTGCTCGACTCTGAGGGGAATCGGCTTCCTGCCACATATGCCAACTATCTTGTGGCTAACGGTATTATCTTTATGCCCACATATGCTCAAGCAGACAAGGACGAACTGGCTATGCGAAGCATCCGGATAGCATATCCTGATCACAAGGTAATAGGCATTGACTGTCGTACATTACTTCACCAACATGGCTCGCTCCACTGCGCCACGATGCAAATTCCAGCCGGAATCCTTAAAATCTGAAATTAGACAACTGAAAAATTGACAACTATGATAAAAACCGGCATTATACAGCATTCTTTCTCCGAGGATGTAGAATTAAACCGAGCACGAAATCTCGCGTCTATAAGAGCTTTGGCTGAAGAAGGAGCTCAACTTGTGGTGCTTTCAGAACTTCACGATTCCCTATATTTCTGTCAAAGCGAAGATGTTGATAATTTTCGGTATGCTGAGCCATATCCCGGAGATTTTGTTGAAGTTTACTCAAAAGCAGCCCGAGATAATGGAGTTGTAATTGTAGCAAGTGGCTTCGAACGTCGTGCTCAGGGTCTTTACCATAATACGGCTATCGTATTTGAAAAAGACGGCTCTGTAGCCGGACGCTATCGTAAGATGCATATCCCTGACGATCCGGGATTTTATGAGAAATTCTATTTCACACCCGGTGATATGGGATTTCATCCGATTGACACTTCAGTAGGACGACTTGGAGTTCTTGTATGTTGGGATCAATGGTATCCGGAAGCTGCACGCCTTATGGCTCTTGACGGTGCCGACATGCTAATTTATCCTACTGCTATTGGTTGGAATCCTGACGATCCGGAAGATGAAAAAAAGCGTCAGCGTGAAGCTTGGATTACAGTGCAACGTGGACATGCTATAGCCAATGGGCTACCTGTTGTCAGCGTCAACCGTGTAGGATTTGAAGAAGATCTTTCCGGAGTTTCATCTGGCATTGATTTCTGGGGATCCAGCTTTGTCGTGGGTCCTCAAGGGGAGTTCCTTTATCTCGCTCCGGAAGATAAGTCGGCTGAGGAAATAATTGATATTGATCTTAACCGTTCAGAAAACGTAAGACAATGGTGGCCTTTCCTTCGCGACCGCCGTATAGATGCTTACGGCGACCTTACTAAAAGATTCCTTAAATAATCGACATGGATAAGACAATTGAAATAGATGGGGTAAGTCTTCACTATCGCGACTCAGGAGAAGAAAACTTACAATCTGTAATCATAATGCACGGTTGGGGATGCAACGTTGACACTGTCGCTTCCATTGAAAATATATTCAAAGGGAAGATGAGGGTGATCAATGTCGACCTTCCTGGGCATGGTAAGAGTTCAGAACCCCCTTCAGTATGGGGTGTAGAAGATTTCACCTCCATGATGGAAAAATTCATCTCAACGCTTGGTCTTGTTCGTCCTTCACTCGTTGGACATTCTTTCGGTGGACGCATAAGCATTCTTCTCAGTTCAAGAGGGGAAGTAGATAAAGTGTTACTCGTAGATGCAGCAGGCATAAAGCCCAAAAGAAGTCTTAAATATTACTGGAAGGTCTATTCCTTCAAGGCTATGAAGAATGCTGTCATGCTACTGTGTGGAAAGAAAAAAGGATCTGAAATAGTAGATAAACTGAGAGGGAAAAAAGGTTCTGCAGACTATCGAAATTCCTCGCCAAGAATGCGTGCCATCATGAGTAAATGCGTCAACGAAGACCTCAAGCATGTGATGCCGTCAATAAAGGCGCCCGTTCTTTTAGTTTGGGGAGAAGACGACACTGCTACTCCCCTCACTGACGCCCAAACCATGAAGAAGCTGATTCCTGATGCAGGGCTTGTTTCATTCCCTGGTTGCGGACACTATTCTTTTCTCGACAACCCATTCGGATTTAAAGCAGTAGTGACATCGTTCTTCAACATCTAAACTCCCATCCCTTAACCCTTAACTCATAAAATAGTGAACGCGTTTTCTATAATTATCCTCGTCATATGCGGAATCTACATGATATTCAATTTCCGACATGACATTCATATGCTCCAGCAAAACAGCTATCGCATAGACCGCTATTGGAAATGGCTCAATAGGTCTGGCGACATTTCATCCGTATCTCGAATGGCGAATGTATGTGTTTTGTTCCTTTTATTTTCTACTTTGCTCACACCGGCTGCCAACGCAATAATTGTAGCTCTTACTTGTTGCGTACAGGCTGTAATAATGCTTCGCAAGAAGTTTAAGAAACCGCTTGTCTACACTCCAAGAGTAAAAAGAATATATAGCGTCTGTTCAGTCTTTTCTATAGCTTTTTCTCTTGCTGTAATCCTCACTGTCGGACAAGGCGGAAGCGATGCATTCCTTTATTACACTGGAGGCCAACTAAGTCTTGGTGCAATTCTCTTCTTATGTATTTTCTCCTGGGCAATCGCAATCCTTGCAGTATGGGTACTTAAGCCTGTAGAAGCCTCAATCAACGCAAAATATCGCAATGAGGCTATCGCGATACTCAATAGTATGCCGGATCTTAAGATTGTTGGAATCACTGGGAGCTATGGCAAGACATCAACAAAGCATTATCTTCATCGTATCTTGTCGGAGCGTTATGATGTATTGATGACTCCTGGAAGCTATAACACACCTATGGGTGTAATCCGCACTGTCAGAGAAATGATGAAACCTTTTAATGAGGTTTTCATTTGCGAGATGGGTGCAAAGCAACTTGGAGACATTAAGGAAATATGCGATATGGTGCATCCTCAGATTGGTATCGTAACTGCAGTGGGGCCAATGCACCTTGAGTCTTTCAAGAGCATAGAAAACGTTCAAAAGACGAAGTTTGAACTTATAGATGCCCTCCCCTCCGACGGATTCGGAGTGATCAACAATGATTTCGAATGGTGTGCCAATCGTCCTGTCAATAACGTTAAAGTGGTTCGTTATGGAGTTGCAGATACTAAGGGATGCGACTTCATTGCTACTAACGTCAATTATACTCCAGATGGCACCGATTTCACTGTAGAAGGAAACGATGGAACTCGACTTGAACTTCATACACGCCTCGTAGGAGAATGCAACATTTCTAATCTCGTAGCTGCTGTAATAGTAGCTTTGCATCTTGGTTTGACTCCGGATGAAATCCATCGGGCAGTAGACTCTATTGATCAAGTTGAACATCGACTAAACGTTAAGCGCACCCCTGGTGGTGTGACAATCATAGATGATGCCTTCAACTCCAACCCTGCCGGATCGCGTATGGCTGTAGATGTTCTGTCTCAATTCAAGACAGGGAAACGTATCATCGTCACTCCGGGAATGATAGAACTTGGAAACGAACAGGAAAACCTCAACCGCGAACTGGGCAAACAAATCGGAGAAAAACTTGATGTAGCTGTCATAGTCGGTGCTTACAACCGCAATGCCCTTGTAGACGGTATTCGATCAACTGATTTCGACGAAAATAATCTACATATTGTTGACTCATTCGCCGACTCCCAAATCCTTCTTTCAAAGATTCTTAAATCTGGAGACACAGTCCTCTACGAAAACGACCTCCCCGACTCCTTCAAATAATTCATAATTCATAATCTTAAGTAGCTCGCAAAAATTAATGATATGATAAATGCGAGATAATCTTGAGTCAGGTTGGCTGCGAAGCGAAGGAGCTTAGCGAGCTAAGCGACTGAGCGACAATGCCAAGATGGCCAAGATTAGCCGCAGTTATCATATCAAGACCCTTGCGGTTGCTTGGATTACATATGTCGTTTAATTTTTGTGAGCTACTTATATCGTCAAATTTACACAAAGACACCCTTATAGTCGGCTTGACTAAACATTCTTATCAAAAAAATACCCCAGACCTTAAAAAAAGGTTCTGGGGTATTTTTTTGTAATTTTTTGATATTTTATACAGCCTAATAATTATGCATTATTAATTATGCATTATGCATTCCTATTAGAGATACGCTTCAAGCAATCTCTGCAGGTCTGCTGCTGAATGAACTCCAGCACCACGCCATTCAAGCTTGTTATTCTTGAATATCATCAATGTTGGCACTGACTGAACCACATACTTGGCAGCAAGCTGCTCATTCTTATCTATATCGATCTTAATAATTCTCACTTTATCGCCCATCTTCTCATGAAGTTCTTCAAGGATGGGATGCATCATGCGGCAAGGGCCACACCAGGTTGCAAAAAAGTCCACCAAGACAGGTGTAGGAGATTGGATTATTTCTTCAAATGTTTCCATAATTGTATTTTTAAGATTAATGTTTCTTACTCATTATTCTTGACACTCAAGAATAATACTCTTTTATTGTTTTTACGATATTTAAACACTTTTATATTCCTAAAAGTTCATTATCTTCTAAGTAATATTTCGTTCATCATTCATCATTTATCGTTATATGGAACCGGTCGGCATCTTTATATGCCGGGAATTTCTCACGGAAACTATTTAGTTTGTCAAGGGATAATGTAGCGTAGATGAGGTCTCCACCATCTGGATCCGCCACTGAGATATCGTTTCCCTTGAAGTCAATTGCCATTGATGTACCGTCGTATACTATTTCTTTCACATCCTTACCTTTGCAATCAACTCCGCATACATATGCTTCATTCTCGATAGCACGAGCCATAAGTAGTTTCTTCCAAGCCTCTACCCTCGCCTTCGGCCAATTGGCTACCACTATCAGAAGGTCATATTCATTACCGACGTTTCTACACCATACTGGAAACCTAATGTCATAGCAAACTATCATAGCTATCTCCCAGCCACGATAACGCACTTTCATTCTTTTATAGCCTGCAGAAAGAAGTTTGTCCTCTCCTGCCATACTGAAAAGATGCCGTTTGTCGCCAAAATACTCATCTCCGTTTGGTTCTATGAAGAAAGCTCTGTTAGCAAGCAACCCTCCCGTATCAGCAAGGTAGCTGCCTGCTATTGCCACGTGGTAACGCTTAGCGAGCTCTTTTAAGCGCTCGATGGTCTTACCTGAGTTTCGCTCTGCCAATTCCCTCACGCTCTCTTTATCTCCATATGGACACCCGGTAGAGAACGTTTCCGGAATTATAATCAGGTCTGTAGCGGGATGCATACGCCCAAGAGCATTCTCCAGATTAGTGAAATTAATTTCTTTGTTGTTCCAAACGATCTCTTGAGGATATAAGCATACTTTAAGATCTTTCATCGAAATCTTCGTTAAGGAATGAATTTTTCTGGATAGCGGGCAGCCTGTTTCCAATCAGAATAGTATTCTCGGATAGCTTTCATATCAATATCTACGTCTCCTGTTGGTATATATGTCTGACTTATCTGAATATGCTTCTTGCTATAGTCAATCACACCAAGCAGGATTGGCACTTTGGCTCCATACGCTATATATAAGAATCCTGTACGCCATTGGTCAACCGCACTTCTCGTGCCCTCTGGCGTCACTGCAAGGTTGACATATGGTTCAGTCTCAAACAGACGGATTACCCTTTCGGTCAGAGATCCCTTTGACTTATCTTTTGAACGCTCCACTGGAATTCCACCAAAATAACGCATCAGATACTTCAAAGGGAAGAAAAACCAAAAACTCTTCATCAAAAAGTTGGCTTTCCTTCCCACCGATCGATATGCCGCCAGACCGAGCAGGAAATCCCAGTTTGACGTGTGCGGAGCCACGCATATCACGCACTTATCATAGACCGGAACTGTTATTTCAAAACTCCAGCCCGTAAGTTTCAACGCGAGTCTCCAAATATTCATAACTATTATGCATTAGCCTTGTTGGCGTCTTTTGCTGATTGGGGTACGGCTTCATTGAAAAGCTTCAAGGCTGCTGAAATCTCCTCATTGAAGTCTTTGCGGATCTTCTCAAAAAGTTTCTTGAAGAATTCCCCTTTTGCCTTCTTATATTCTTCTACGCTTACAAAGCCTTTAACTCCACGGTCAAAGAATCTATTTGCATTTGCTTTTGCCGCTCCGGTAGCACCGAGCACTTTTGCAACTGCTACTGAAATCTTATCGCGATCAGCACCTTCTACATTATAGTATACTGTCATCATTTCGTCGCACATTGAAGCGCCTACTGCCTCAACGGCTTTCTTAAACTGCTGTTTATTCATTGTCTCTAATTTTTATTATTACTTCTATCTCTTATCATTCCAAATCTGAATGATATCTTTGATAATATAACAAACGAGAGTCCCTATTTTGTTCTATGCAACTTTAACGAGTTTCAAATGTTTTAGTATAAATTCATCTTTCGTTGACAAATGACTTTTGGTCTAATTAGTCTAATTATACTGATTAGACTTATCAAATTAAATCATGCTTCGAAAGATAAAAAACAAAATTCAATGAAAAAAATACAGTTATTGATATTACTCTTTATAGTTGGCATAGCTGTTGGTTTCGCTATATCAGAAAGCGATGCCATTAAGCAAAAAGCTCCAACTTTTGAAGACGCCATAGCCATTATAAAGAAATACGAAGGTCTGAGTGGTCCAAGCCACTGGCCGTTCGTAGGCTATGGACACAAGGTAATGCCCGGAGAGAAATTCACCCGAGGTAAAAAACTATCTGAAGCGGAAGCCGATGCTCTTGCAAGAGCCGACTACGCAAAACTCTGTGCAAAATATCGTGAATTCGGTGCTGACAGTCTCCTGCTGGCGGCGCTCGCTTATAATTGCGGTCCGGGAGTAGTAGCCAAATCAAGTGTCTTGTCGAAACTGAAAGCCGGCAACCGCGACATAGAAGCTTCATATATTGCCCACAGCAGATATAAAGGAAAACAACTGTCTCAACTCAAGAGAAGACGACAAGAAGAACTTGCTGTTCTGTTCGTTAAAGATCCCCAAATGTTTCAAGAAACAGTAGTTACGGAAAATGATGGATTTGAAAGCATTGAAGAAGTGACAGAAATCTCGAATCTTTCTTATCCCGATCGATCAGATGAGAAGAAGGATTCCACTAAAAACGTAGAACAAAAAGCAATTTAACAATTTTCAACATGAAAAATTTGATAAATAATAAAATAGGATGGAAATCTTTAGTATTGGCAAGCATATGTATCTCTTCTGTTTCTTTCACATCTTGTCATGATGCAAAAGCTGAAAAGGATTCTGCTGACTCTTCATATTCAGAACCAAGGCCAGACGAAGCTTTGAAACAATTGATGCGTTCTTTGGCAGAAAACGATGCACCCGGCTTTGCTGCTTTATGTGTCTATCCAATACCCAGGCCCTATCCTCTTAAATCAATTGAAGATTCTATCTCTATGGTAGATTATTTCCCAATTATCGCTGATGATTCTTTGCGTGAATATATGAGAAAGTCAAAACTGGAAGATTGGGAAAGCTACGGTTGGAGAGGATGGAGTGTTGGAGATGCCCGTCCGATATGGTATGATGAAGGTGTTCAGATCATCGACTATGTCTCTCCGGCTGAATCAGGACTTCAAAAAATTCTTGCTCGCGAAGAGATCATGTCGCTTGCCCCCCAATTCAGGGAAGGGTGGACCCCAATAATGACTCTAACTGAAATTGATGGCGAAAAAGTATTCCGTATTGATTCAAAAGATGACTCCTACAGATTGATGGGATATGACAATGCTGAACATATGAGAAATATTCCCTCTATTTTAATGATAGGCTCCGTCTCTAAAGAAGGATCAGCAGGATATGCCACCTACACTTTCTCGGATGCAACTGGATCAAAAGCTGAATTCTCCCCTGATGCTGAGCCGCCGGTAAAGATTATCATTAACCATCCCAAGCTCAAAAAAGAAGATTCCTATGAAGTCCAACCCGGCTATTGGCGCGACATTCTAAAATAAATTTTGTTTTTTCAAAATTAGTTACTAATTTTGTAAAAAATAAAATATGGGACAAATAATCCGCTATAATGGGATAATAATTTATTACTATCTTGGTGATCATAACCCTCGTCATCTACATGTTTATGCAGGTGACGAAGAATTTACTATTTCTCTGGTCGAACGTTTAATTGATGGGAAAGCGCTATCGTCTACTGTGAGATTAGTTAATGAATTGATTGATCTTAATATTGAAGCAATCAAGAAAGAAATTGAAAAAGGTGACAAGGGTGAGAGAATGTCTTTAATTAAGAATCTTAAAACAAAATAATATGTTGAAGGTAAAAAAGGCGGAATATGGAGGCGGATATTCCATCATATGCACTTTTAATAATGGAGAAAAAAAGAAAGTAGATATATCGGCTCTTTTTCATCTCCCGATTTTTGCCGAGTTAAAAGACATGTCTGAGTTTTTGAAATTTGGACTTGATCCATTTACTGTTTGTTGGGATAATGGGGCAGATATTGCTCCAAACTATCTTTATTCAAATGGAGTATCAATATCGTAAAATTATCCCATAAAGATTTATTATGGAGAATAAGCAGATGGAACTGGCGTGGCGTCTGGTAGAACATACCGGCGCCAACGTTTTTATTACCGGTAAGGCTGGTACAGGAAAGACTACATTCCTAAAGAAACTGAAAGATGAGAGTACAAAGGGAATTATCGTTCTCGCTCCTACCGGAATTGCAGCGCTTAATGCTGGAGGTATGACTATCCACAGCTTTTTCCAGCTTTCTTTTTCTCCTTATATCCCGGGCATCGGACAAGCAGAAAGCGGATCCCGACTCAAAAGGTACTCTAAAGATAAAATAAAAATTATCCGATCGATCGACACAATAGTGATCGACGAAATAAGTATGGTACGTGCTGACCTTCTTGATGCCATAGACGCAAAACTGAAACGGTATCGCAATCCAGCCCTTCCCTTCGGAGGAGTGCAACTTGTCATGATCGGCGACATGCAGCAGCTTCCCCCCGTAGCGAAAGAAGAGGAATGGAGATTGCTGAGCGAATACTATAGGTCGCCATATTTTTTTGATAGCAAGATTCTCGAAAACACTCCTTACGAGACAATCGAACTCACTAAAGTCTACCGCCAGAAGGACGCTGATTTCCTTCAAGTTCTGAATGCCATACGCGAAAACCGTGCAGACAAAAACACACTCCGCATACTTAACTCAAGATATCAACCCTCTTTCAATCCTCCGGAATCAGAAAGATATATTCGCCTGATGACCCACAACCGGCAGGCTCATGATGTCAATAGCAGTAAAATGCGCGAGCTCAAGACAAAACCCTACGTTTTTGAAGCGGAGATAGATGGAGATTTCCCTGAATTGATCTACCCCGTAGAGAGATTTCTTACACTGAAAGAGGGAGCACAAGTGATGTTTGTGAAAAACGACAGCAGTGGAGCCCGACGCTACTATAATGGCCTAATCGGACACATAAAAAGTATTTCCGATTCAGGCAAGATAATAGTGGAAACTGACGATGATATGCCTCCTATTGAAGTTGAAAAAGAAGTATGGGAAAATACGGCTTATGAGATCGATGAAAAAAGCAAAGAAATGAAGGAGAAGGTAGTAGGACGCTTCAGCCAACTTCCTTTGCGTGCTGCATGGGCAATTACAATTCATAAGAGTCAAGGCTTGACTTTCGACAAAGCCATCATTAATGCTTCAGCTGCCTTTGCTCATGGACAGACATATGTGGCACTAAGCCGTTGTCGCACTCTTCAAGGATTAGTGCTCGAACAGCCACTCCCCCCTTATGCTATTATATGCGACAATATGGTGTCAGATTTCGAAAAGGTGTGCTCTGCACGTGAAGCTGACTCATCGAAAGTAAACATGCTTGAGAATGATTTCGAACAGAGATTTAATCTTGAGATTCCTGACCTCTCCGGCTTGCACAACTCAATGGAGAATCTCCATAGAGTCCTTCAAATAAGTCACGCGATTGCTTTCCCAAAATTGACAGCTTCATATGGCGACCTCTTCAATAACAAATTCAAGGATCTCTACAAAGTGTCTCTGCGTTTTCAAGATCAGCTCAGACGCATGTCTGCTCAAGGTGCTACCCCCATGCAAATTCATGACCGACTTAAAGCCGCAAGCACATACTTTTTAAAAGAACTCAGTCCCATCTTTAATTTTCTAAAAGAAATACCTTCTGAGATAGACAATAAGGAGGCTCTGAAAAAATATCTCAATACTATGGAGCTGGTGGAATTTGAAGCAAAACTTAAGGAAGCTCTTATGACTGCAACGCTTGAAAAGCGACTTTCTGCCATTGATTTTCTTAAGATAAAGCGTGATGTTTCACTATCTGACTCCACTTGGGTCAAGATATCCAATAAAGCTAAGGCTACTCAATCAAACTACGATATTGAAAACCCCGAACTTTATGAATCCCTTGTAGAATGGAGGCGCAGAAAAGCACAAGAAGAAGGAGTCCCCGCATTTATGATTCTCGGGAATAAGACATTGGTAAATCTTGCCAATGAAGCTCCACAAGATGAGGACGACCTCAGCTCAATCCCCGGCATAGGCAAAAAGAAGAAGGCCGACTATGGCGCCGACCTCCTAAATATCATCCGATCTTATAAAGCGTGATCAGTTGTCAGAGCTTTCAGAGTTCTCAGAGTACTCTGAGCTCTCTGAGTTCTCTGATAAAAATTAATTCATCATTTATCATTAGGGATAAGGTGGACATCGAGTTGTGGGAATGGGAAGTTGACACCCTTCTTCGGCAACTCTGCATACATTCGCTGAGACATATCGAAAAACAATCCCCAGTAGTCTGCACTCTTTGTCCAAGCCCTGACCGTCAGAATCACGGCACTGTCTCCAAGTTCTTTCAGTCCGACAAATACAGGATGATCAGGATTATTCTTTTCTACCCTTTCATCTGAATTCAGAATCTCTTTAATGGCATTGGCGGCATTTTCGTAATCATCACCATACTGGATGGATATTGTCCAGTCAACCCTTCTCATCGGCTGAATGGAATAATTGTTGATGCTTCCTGAAGAAAGGGCTCCATTAGGAATAAGAATTGTCTTATTATCGGGAGTAGTGATGACTGTATGAAACATCTGCATTGCCTTCACTGTTCCTGCGAAACTCTGTGCTTCTATATAGTCTCCCACTCTATAGGGCTTGAGTATTAAAATCAACACTCCGCCGGCAAAATTTTGGAGCGTTCCGCTAAGTGCCATACCAATGGCTACGCCTGCTGAAGCAAACAAAGCAAGGAATGAACTCGTCTCTATACCGAGAATACCGATAATTGTAACTACCAAAATAAAATATAGCAATATCTGAGTGAAGTTCAGGACAAATGTCGAGAGTGACAGATCCACTTCTTTTTTCTCAAATATATTCGAGAGAATCTGATTGATTTTTCGGATTATAAATCTTCCAATATAGAAAACCGCTATAGCAATCAAGACCTTGAAACTAAAGTTTACAAGCGTATTGGCAATCTTTGACATTGCATCTTGAAATGAAATAGTCTTGAGCATCTCTATTGCTCTGGCAATGGCTCCGGTATTTTCTGCTGTGAGTATCATATGTATTTTAAGTATAAGATAGGTTTATAGATGATTTCAACTAAGTAGATCGCAAAAATTAATGATATGATAAATGCGAGATAATCTTGAGTCAGGTTGGCTGCGGAGAGAAGGAGCTTAGCCAGCTAAGCGACTGAACGACAATGCCAAGATGGCCAAGATTAGCCGCAGTTATCATGTCAAGATCTTTCAAGCTGCTTGTTTTTCATATATCGTTTAATTTTTGTGAACTACTTATTATTACGCCAAAACACTACAAAAAGTTGCATAAAAAAGAGATTGATTTCTCAATCTCTTTTCTATTGTGAGTCATTTTTTGCTTTATTGCCTCTTCCATGTCTTTTCAGAGAATCAGCTATAATCCACTGAATCTGACCATTGACTGAACGAAATTCCTGTGCAGCCCACTTCTCGATCTGCTCCATCATTTCAGGATCAAGCCTCAGTAAAAAACCTTTATTTTGCTGTTTAGCCATTCATAATTGATCATTAATCATTTATCATTGATAAAGTGTTCCAGTATTCAGTACAGGTTGAGCCGGTTCATCTGCACAAAGCACTACAAGCAGGTTGCTCACCATCGTAGCCTTACGCTCTTCATCAAGTTCTACTATCTGTTCTTGACTAAGTTGGTCAAGAGCCATCTTTACCATGCTTACAGCTCCCTCTACTATCTTCTCCCTTGCAGAGATTATAGCAGAAGCCTGCTGACGACGAAGCATCACAGCTGCAATCTCAGGTGCATATGCAAGATAATTTAGACGGGCCTCAACCACTTCTATACCTGCCATCGCAAGACGCTCATTGAGCTTACTCTCAAGTTGCTCGTTGATCTCGTCTCCATCACTGCGAAGCGTGATTTCATCATGCTTTCCATTCTCCTCATCGTAGGCATACTTACCGGTTACTTCTCTAAGTGCTGCATCACTTTGGATTGCCACAAAAGCATTCAACGCCTTTGCAGTGGCATTCCCTTGCAGAATTTGAGCATTCTTTCCATCGGCAACCCCTACCATCGGTATGTCTCCTGCATCTACATCAAATACAGCCCGATATGTGTCCTTAACTTTCCATACAAGCACCATGCCAATCATAACTGGATTACCGATTTTATCATTCACCTTGATTGGAGCTATATCCATATTGCGGATTCGAAGTGATACTTTCTTCTTTGTCATGAAAGGATTTGCCCAATAGAAACCGGTATTGCGATATGTTCCTTTATATTTGCCAAAGAATATCATTACGACTGACTGATTAGGCTGAAGGATGAAGAATCCGCATAAGATTATAATAAATCCTATGATGCCCAACGCGGTAATAATACCTGCCAACCAGTACATTTCTTCAGGAAGCACTATAAAAGATACTATTATAATCACTGGCAGAAGCAATGCAAGTATTAGCATCCCAAATCCACATGCCACCATCCCACCAAAAGGAATTTCTTTGTTATCGTTCATAATCTCACTATTTTATATTTAAATTTTTAATTAAGTAGCTCGCAAAAATTAATGATATGATAAATGCGAGATAATCTTGAG
>CAZGGB010000011.1:0-56109 GCA_964525115.1 uncultured Sangeribacter sp.
TATGGCATAATTACAGATTATTCTTTCGGTTTATCATTATCTGGTCAAAATTATCTTGTCCCCATTTAATCAACGCCTCAACATGAGGCAATAGTGTATTGCCTAAGTCTGTGACGGAATATTCCACACGGGGCGGGACATCAGGAAACAACACTCGCTGAATTATTCCATCGGCAGTTAGCTATTTCAAAACTTGTGATAAAACTTTCTCGGATGTAGCACGCTCAATAATCATTCTATTGAAAATTTTTGTTCCCTGGAACAGTTTTTTTCAATACAAAGATAACTAATTCATCGGTATTTTCCAAATATTCAAAGATATTTAATCCTCTGGAAGACACAATCTATTTATTTTCCAGATCATCAATTCTACGGTATATGGTAATGACGCGATCAGTAAATTCAGACACTGAAATATCGATCCCTAATAAATAGACATCCGGCTTCTCTCCATCTTCGGCGTATGCGTCTTCGACATATCCATAATTAATTGGATAGATCATATTTGGGTATCGAGGATGAGTGCTTCCCGGAGGACGGTCTATTTTCCCGCTTACTATCTTCCCAATTATATCAGGGTAATCACTTCGCATATCTGAGAAAGTTAATAATCAAGTAGGCGCCCGCAATCATGCCAGTTGCCAATCATCTCCCCATTCGCACTCGCTTCAATCAATTTATTGAGCCGACTTCGGAATAATTCGGGAGCTGCTTTCACTCGTTGGATATTGTCAATTCGCACTCGTTGATATAGGAGTGGATAGGATTTAAAATTTTGCCATGCGGTCGGATTATTGCTAAAGACCTCAACGATTTCTGAATCAATGACAAATTCTGCATCAAGGTCAGGACATGCCTTACGTCCATTATCGGTCATAAGCCCAAGTTTCTCAAGTCGGCGACAACGTTCTTTATTCAGTTCTGTCCACCTTCCGGATTTTGATCGGGGTCCGAATCGCTGAAGAGAAACACCATCAACATTCTTCAGTGTAGAATCAATCCAACCGAAGCATAGAGCCTCTTCCACTGCATCAAGATACCACAGGGCATTTACAGGCGGAGTCTTCCCCCTCTTAACTGCTAACCAGCACTCCTTTTCGGTGGCGCTATGCTCTGTAAGCCATTGCCGAAACTCATTACGACTACTTATGTCAAGAATGTTTTCCATTGTGGAATTGATAAATCATTAGATAATCATGCTCTCGCTCTGCTAAAGTTTTGAAGCCGGCTTTGAAATACATTTTCACCGCATAATTATTTTTATCTACTGATAACGAAATCCACTTGTAGCCTTTTTTTTTCAAATGCGCTAAATGACTCGAAAGAAGTTGATTTCCGATACCTCTTCCTCGGTACTGAGGATAGAGCGATATGGCTAATTCGGGGGTAGAATCATCAACTTTTCCGTATGAACAGCCGAGACGAGACCAGACCGCCCCAATTATAAGTCCGTCAACTATCGCTACATGACACATATCATCCGGGAGTGACCCAAAATTATCAACATATGCCCATATCATTGGCTCTTGTAGAACTGTCCGAGGTACTTTTGGTCTATCTCCATGTTGGTAGATTGCCTCATACAAGAAATCAGTAAGTAAAGGTATCTGGCTATGCTTTATCTCTCTGATTATTCCCCAACACTGACGTTCCATCTCGATGCAGTTCCACATTTCTCCAAGACACTCATAAATCTCAGGCTCCGTTCTTAAAACACGATGAAAGCCAGCTGATTCGTAGCAGTGAATAGCTGATGTGTTGTTTTCAAACACCCCAAGTGATACTTTTGATGCTCCAAGTTCTCGAAATGCGTAATCAACAGCCATATTGACAAGACATTTACCAAGTCTTTGACCACGCTTTGAGTCATCGACAATCACAAATCCAAACCTTCGTTCTGAGAGGTTGTCCGCTGGGATTCTTAACGTAATGTAGCCCACGACTTCATTGTCGTCACATAGGGTTAGAGCCACCGAGTTTTTACCATCAATAAACTCACGATAGTATGCGTTCATATCATCAGGAGTTAATGGATAGTTTGGAAATCTATCAGCGCTCCACTGACGTAAATGAAACTCATCTTTGATCCAAGAGGCGATTGCGGTTGCGTCCGACGGTTTGTAGGGACGAAGTAATATACTCATTGTTTGAAGTTACGTTTGATTTCATCAATAGATTTTCCTCCGATTCCGAAATTCTCGTCAGGCACTTCTTTGATTGTAACCATAAAGAACTGTTCCGGGATGTGCGTTATCTCGGAAGCCGTCGCAGTGAGGCGTTCAATCAATTCTTTCTTTTGCTCAGCGGTCAATTTGCCGCTCTCGATAGATATGTATGGCATGGCTTAAAGGATTGTTTCCAATGATGAGTCACAGAACAGAGTCGGAGTAAACTCTACAATCTGGTATTCGGCAATGGAATTAATATTGAACGGGTCTTGTGAGATAATAGTGTTGACCGCATCTCGGTCAGACGCTTTAATCATAATTACTCCTCCAATACGAGGATTCTGTGGACCTGAGGCGATGAAATCACCAGCGGCATAATGTTGGGACAGATAGTCGCGATGTGCCTGAAGGAAGCGGTCAACTTCCTCCAGAGGTTTTATATATTTAAGAATTGCTATAAACATAATCAGATATTCTTTTTGATCTTACTTTTGGGGAACGGCAGAACGTCCCATAGTGCAGCCACAACTTTCAATGCAGTTGACCGGTTGGATAAATCGAGTATGTACGCTTCTTTGGCTCCGGAATAGGGTGTCCCGGTTTCTGCATCTGTCATCAAAGCCTCTATGCATGGTAGTTTTTTGACATAAGCCAGATTGTCACAGGCGGTAATAACGCATTTCCCATTGACATAGATCACGTAGTCACCCATCATTTTCCTTCTTCTGACTTCTCCTAATGGAGAAAGCATCTCACAAAGTTCCTCTATAAATTCTATTGAACATGCCATATCAATTACTTGAATAATTTGCACAAGCCCTGACTGGTGAGAGTCAGGACTAATTTTTATACCCCTAATTCAATCTTTGTCTTCCGTGGAAGATTTGAGAGTATCAGATTATAGGCATCTGTTATCAACTCTCGTATTACTTGATCCGGAACATCAGATTCAAGTCTGACACCTATCCAATGAGATTTATTCATGTGCCAAGCTGGGAAACAACCATTGTATTTCTCTTGAAGTTCAGGGATGGATGTTGTAGCGCACTTCAAATCCGTGAACTTGTTTGTAAGATCAAGCAATGAGAACCATTTCCCTCCAACGGTAAATGTCACAAGATTTTGATACTGGGGTTCAGTCCAGGGCGCATTTTCCTCTGCGCCCTTCATAGAAAGACAAAACTCTCTAAATTCTTCGATATTCATATTCTTTACAATTTCTTAGTCAGCTTATACTAAGAAAACACATTACCACATCTTTAGTTTGTGATTTTTCCATTGGAATCCTGGACTATCCGCGTCTGTGGATTTTCCGATACAAAGTGACGGAGATTAATCCTTTTGGATTGTATATTGTTATGATGATATATAATTATCTAAAGAAAAGCAAACTATATTATGGACACCACTAAGAATACACTTTTGGTGATTGGCGACCCTTATTGGCCATTGTCTATCTACAACAAGATAATAGTTGAAGATCTGCAGAAGTCAATCCCCAACCTCACTATTAGCAACTTGTTTGAACAATACCCCGATTACAAGATTGATGTAGAAGCGGAACAGAAAAAATTGTCAGCAGCCGACACTATCATCGTACAAGGTCCTCTCTATTGGTATTCTCTGCCTTCGTTGACTATGCGCTGGGTGGAAGAAGTGTTCACACATGGATGGGCCTACGGAAGCACTGGAACAGCGCTTAAGGGAAAGAAGGTGGTAGTAGGCATCACTGCCGGAGCTGCAAAGAAAGATTATCAAGATGGCAGATTCGGGATATCCGAGCATGATATCGCAGTAAGGTTTCAAGCAACCTTTGGATTATGCTGCATGGACTTCAAAGGAGTAGTTTTCAACGGAGGCTTCATGAATATGGGTAATGGAGTTGCCGACCCCGTTTTGGTAGAGGCAGCCCATCGTCATGCAGAAGAAATCCTCGATCGACTGAAATGATACAATAGAATATTGATAAATCAAAAAACATCATTTATTTAGGCACAAAAAACCGCGGTACTAATCAATAGTCTGCGGTTTATTTGTTTCTTTTTCAGGAGAGAAATCATATGATTTCTTATGGGACCCAATAATAAGGAGGTTTTTTTGATGTATTTTGATGCTATGATTCAATTTTCACTCCCTTTGACTCTCCGCTAGAACTATCCTGAATAAGGCCTAAAACCACCAGCAAAAATTGTCTATGAATGTTACAGAAAAAAAATTTTTTTTGATTACTCTTGTTTTGTAATTTAAAAATAGTTATCTTTGCAACTATAAAATAGTTGCAGCAAATGGGAACTAAAGATAAACTCATAAATAGATTCAAGACCTTCCCATGTGATTTCACTTGGGAAGAGATGAGTCGATTATTAACATCCTTGGGTTATGTACCTTATAATAAGGGTAAAACATCTGGTTCAAGAGTAATATTTAAACGAGAAGACAAGACTCCCATCATGCTGCACAAACCACACCCGGGGAATATAATCAAAGGGTATGTGTTGAGGCAAGTATATAATTATCTTAAAAATGACAATTTGATATGAATACTTTAAAATATAAGGGATTTATTGGTTCTGTTGCTTTTAGCGAAGCTGATAAAGTTTTTTTTGGTAAAGTTGAGGGAATAAATGGTCTCGTAAATTTTGAAGGAGATAGTGTGGAGGAGCTTACAAATGCCTTTCATGAAGCAGTAGATGACTATTTGTCTTATTGTGAGGATGAAGGGATCGAACCACACAAAAGTTATTCGGGTACATTTAATGTTCGTTTAACTCCAGACTTACACAGCAGAATCGCTTATTTAGCAAAACAAACTGGGGTTTCAATCAACTCATTCATTCGTACCGCTGTCGAAAATCAGATAGCTGCAATGTTGTAATTATAATGATTTTCGAATGGTTCAGAGCTTTCATTATGGGTGTAGTCAAAGCTTAATGTCAATATCATAATCAGTATCTATAGAGATAAGCCGAGTATGCTTGTTATTCTTCATCTTTATATAACGAGCATTATCTTCTATCACAGAGTCAATGGTAATATCATCTGAGATACGAGATTCTATGACGTTTGCGAAATTTTGAATTTTAGAGAAATTCTTCTTTATATATTCCTTGGTCATCACTATGCAATACAATTTAATCTGAGTAAGATAATCATCTGAAAAATCCTTCGACCAGTCAAACGGAATATAACAGCCTTCAACGATAAGATTTTGATTATTTTCTATCGCTGTCTTAATCATTTCGCGAATAATCGGCCACATATAATGAGTCAATTCTTCGTCATCTTCAGGCGATAAATTCGCATAACCGCTACGAATCAATCCCATTTTTAGATGATCGATTGAAAAATATGGATATCCATATTTTTCAAGTAATTTCTGAGCTAAATTTGTCTTGCCTGTGTGAGATGCTCCTGTGATGATAACTACCATGATTTCTTTTGTTATGTCAACTAACATAAGAGATATTCAACTTATTGAGGGAATAATTTGCAGAAACCCTGCTTATTAAACTGATAATACATCTCCACCCGTTCAGGGTTGTCGGTTTATCATTATTTGCTCAAAATTCTCCTGTCCCCATTTAATCAACGCCTCAACATGAGGCAATAGTGTATTACCTAAGTCTGTGACGGAATATTCCACACGGGGCGGCACATCAGGAAACAACACTCGCTGAATTATTCCATCGGCAGTTAGCTGTTTCAAAACTTGTGATAAAACTTTCTCGGAGACAGACGGAATAGTTCGGTACAGTTCGTTAAAACGCACTGGTTCGTTCTCGGAAATCTTTACGAGAACGGCCAGAGCCCATTTATTTCCGAGCCATTCAAGTATCGGGGCGGCCTTGCAATACTCATAGTCTAATTTTTTTGCCATATCTGAAGACGCAGAATTGATTGAAAATAAGCAAAACAAACTTTTTGGTTAGGGTCAAACCTTTCGGTAAGTTATTGCTTAGCCTCTCATTATCACCTAATTTTGCAATACAAAATTACAAAAAATAATTGAGATATGATATATCCAGAGTTACATTTCACCGGACAGATATGGCGTCCGCCATACGAAGCAAGCTCCCAATTGCTACAAGTAACGTCCGGCTGCACTTGGCACAAGTGCAAATTCTGTAGCCTTTATCATGGCACACCCTTCCGTATGTCACCTCTATCAGAGGTCGAGTCTGACTTGAAAGTTATCCGAGAATGGCAACCTCGCGCTCGCCGTGTTTATCTCACGGGTGCTAATCCATTCGCTTTGTCCTACAACAAACTTATGGACATTGCCATTCTCCTGAGAAAGTATCTGCCCGAGATGGTTTCATTCGGTATGTTCGCCCGAGTTACAGATATAGCTTCTAAAAGTGTTGAAGAGCTGAAGAACCTGCGTCATATGAAAATGGACAATATAAATATCGGAATGGAAACGGCTCACAATCCAACGCTCGAAAGAATGGACAAGGGCTATCAAGCTGCCGACATACTTGAACAGCTTTCTAAACTTGATGAGGCTGGTATCAGATATAATATAGTGTACTTGAATGGACTTGGTGGTAAAGGTATGGGAATTGAATCTGCTACGGTGACAGCTGAAGTTCTAAACAAGTTGAATCCCTTTATCATCAACATCGTATCACTTACAATATTCCCCGAATCACAACTCTACGAAGAATTACAAGATGGAAAGTATATTGAGGAACCAGAGATAGAGCGTCTGATTGAGGTTAAGACCCTAATCAGCCAACTTAATATTAAGACAAATATTTTGTCAAACCATATTTCCAATACGGTACCAATAACCGGTATCTTACCTAAGGATAAGGCTATGATACTCCGTGAACTTGACAAAGCGATTGCTGAGTTTCCGGAACAGGAGCTCAAAGCATATCGAAACAGAGTTTGGCATCTGTGAAGATTTCAAACTCTACTCAGTCTGCTCATTTTGGGCAGACTCTTTTATGTTGATATAATCATTGAAGTTGTTTCGACTTATTTTTTTATTAAGATTTCGTCAGGTTTCCGAGCAGATTTTTCTTCATGAAGAAGGAGCGATGCGGGCATCGTGACTGATGAATGATGGGAAATATGCTGGAAAGATGGCGGAAGATTAATAAAAAGAATTGTTATTTTAATATTTTTTATTTAATTCTGTATTCGTAAATAAGTCTAAACAACTTCATTGGTTAAATTCAATATATGGCTCTTCAACCTGACTATAGGTATATATATTTAAAAGTTCTCAATTCAGAGAATTATTGTGTAGCGTGGATTTTACAATGAAGAGGCAACCGTCAAATAAAGCATCTAATGGGATTTACTTCGATTCGTTAAGAAATTCTTCCACGATAGCAGGGTCTCCACACATTGAAAGAACAGAGCCAGGTTTGCGAAAGTTAGCATAGGTTTTGCTCATTATAAAGCGTCTGAACGCTTCATAAGTGGGTATGTCGAGTATCTTGGCAATTCGGCATACTATTGTTCCAGTCTGAGAGGCTGTCAATATTCGGTGGAGTACTCTTTCTTTTTCACTCATTGGTTCAAATTTTAATGGATTCAACGAAAGACAAGTACTTTTCGAGCACCTGCTGATTAAGTATGCATATCTGATTATTGGGCTTATAATACTTCAAACGCCGTAAGGCTTCATCTGACGATATAAAGCCATTCATATACAGTCGCACCGTATTGATGACACGGTCGTTGGCAATACCTCCTTCCACATAGTCATATCCTTTCCAAACATCTTTACCTAATCTGTTGGAGGTAACAAACTCAAGCCATTCATTATCGTATTCGGTAAAGATTTTGGCATTGCAACAGCCAATAGAATCTTTTTGACGAAGATGATATACTGAAACAATTGGAGATGCACCTCTTAGATCTGCTACCTGTTCAGCCCATTCTTTAGCTTGGAGGTATAGGTCGGTTATGTAGAAGCCCGGACCGAAGTCAAGATTTGGTCGCCCGAAATTAACCAAAGGAGATTTTATCTCTTCAGTGCCACCATGATATACGGTTAATACTTCATACATATCTTATTTCTTTAGATTCCCGCTTTGCGAGAAGTTCTTTCAGTTCTTCAATAACGTTTTCCCAACTTTGCGTGTGAAGCGGCTCATAGTGTTTGAGGATGTAACCCTCTGTCATATCTACGGCTTCCATACGATTGAACATTTCAGTATACTCATTTCCCTCCGTTTCAGCAAGAGCCTCAACGCATTGAGCAAGAAATCCCATCTTGATTTCTTCCTTGCTAAGCTCAATCCATTTTTCTCCGGTGTGAGGATCAATATCTTCTTTCATTTCAGGATTACTTATTTGGTTATTAGTTCATCCTTTTTTCTTAGTCTAAATTTCAGTGGCTCGTACTCTCAAACATTGAAAAAACTAACTGTTATGGTTTTCGCATCGATTGAGAGAAAAGCTGACTGTTAGGTTGCTTGTACAAATTTAGTCATTTATATTTAAATAAACAAATAAAATGAAACAAAACTATTTAAGTCTTATTAATGATTTTGAACATTACAATTTGGGCATGTGCCCTTTATTGCGTGATTTACAGCATAAGGGAGAAATCCTTCTTGTAATAAAAATAAGGAGCATAAACAGATTTTTTATCTAATTATGCTCCTCTTCTTTTATTTTATTTATTCAAATTTTGTTTGTTCTGACCGATTATACTTTGCGCCTTTTCGTGAGATATATTATGCTTTGACCTTTATGAGCATCACCTTTGAGTCTGCTTTGGCAGCGACACTGTGAGGTACACCTTCACCGACAAGCATAAACTCACCGGCATTGATAGTGTGTGGTTTGTTGGCCATAGTGAACTCAATTGAGCCTTCAACGACGTTGACCATAAGCTCTGCAGGAGCAAGATGTTCAGAAAGCACCTGACCTGCTTTAAGAGCGATTAATACTGCGCCCCCGTTCCCATTTTCAAAAATGCGATGGAATTGAGGATGATCCTCAGCTGGTTGAATCTGATCGGCGAGAATATGAACTTCACCGAATTTATATTCTGTTTCTAACATAACTAAAATAAGATTAAGTATTTATAATTATATAAAGGAGATTTTCCCCTTTGTCAATAAAACATCTTAGAAACTCGTTTGTTCAACTTCTGTAAGCATCATTCACTTCGTAAGTGATGTTTAATCCTGCAATGAAAAAACGTATATATTATGAAAAATACAATACTTATTAAAAGAGCATACGAACCCTCATCCCCGGAGGACGGATATAGAATTTATGTAGATCGTCTTTGGCCTCGCGGACTTTCACACGAGACCTTTCACTATGACCTTTGGGACAAGGAAGTGGCACCCTCCACCGAGTTACGCCAATGGTTTCACGAAAACCCCTCTTCAGAATGGTCGGAATTTGAAACTCGTTATAAAAACGAACTTCTCAACAACCCCGCCTATGAAGCCCTCAAGAAACTGATAGCCGACAAGCAGGTTGTCACCCTCCTATACTCCTCCCACGACACCGAGCACAACAACGCCCTCGTACTTCAACAACTACTTACCCTTGGTTCATAAGCAAATGAAGACAAATTCTTATAAAATAGGTTCTTATCGAATGACCATCTTTTTCCCGTTTATCACGTAAAGTCCGGAGGGTAGAGGTCTTTTGCTGATTATATTCCCATTTATATAATATACTGTGTTATGATCTTGCTGGATGTCGGAATAAATACTCTCAACTCCATTCTCCCAACCCAATGAAATTCTCAATGAAATGTTTCCTTCTCCGAGAAATTGCTTTAGATCTGAAATATTGGCTCCATCAATTTTTCCAAGTGGCGTATAGCTCCATGAATTGCTGCCATAGAAAATGACAATATTATTGCCTTGATAGAGCATAATATCGCCCGGCTCTGTAGTAATCTGACGGTTGGAGGTCGTAAAAGATTGTGGTAAGGCACCTACCTTCTCAAAACCACCATAATCACTCATATTAATATCAATCGGACTCTTAGAAAGAAGTGATTCCAATTCCTTGGTAGCCTGATTATCTGCCAATGTTGCTGTCATAGTCTTGTCTCCGACAGTGAGTGTTATTTTTGTCTGTGCCATACCAACAATTGATATAAAATAAAGTAGAATCGCAATAAAAATATTCTTCATAACAATGTTTATTATTAATATGCAAAGTTAGCAAGTTAAAGCCTATATTTCTAACCCAAATCATGGTATTTCAAACCAAAATCAATTTTTATTGTATTAAGTCCTGCTTTGCGTGTTGGCAGAAAGGTATAGCAAACCTTAATGGCTGGTCGCTAAAAAATAGCAGACCAGCCATTAAATTTATCGTCCCGTAGCCTGTAGATAGGAGAGCTTTTTGATCTGGAATTGGCCGTAGGCATCTATGAACTTATCCTGCGATTGCTGGTAAAGAGTCTGGGCATTCAGTAGGTCGGAGATGGTGACAGTACCGGCTTGGTAGAAATTTTGATTAAGTCTCAGATTCTCCGCCGACTGGGAAATGGATTCCTTGGCTATTTCCATTTGAGAGTAGGAAGTGGTCAGGTCATTCCACGCATTTGTCATAGCAATCATAAGCAATTGTGAATTATCCTCCAATTCTGTTTTTGCTATCTGTGTCTCGATTTTTTTCTTCTTCATATTGTGCGTGCCTCCCCACCAATCAGTTAAAGGGATGCTGACAGTCACATAGACATTGGCAAAAGTGTGTCCTTCATCTAAAAGGTGCTCGTAATTGTAGCTTGCTCCGGCAGCCACAGTTGGAAGATTGTTCCCTAAAGCCATCTTTTGCTCAAGTTCCTTCGCTTTTACATTCTGAGTGAGCAGACCATGTCCCACCGTCTGCGAAAGACAATCCTCTGGATTCATATAAATGTCTTGAGGAAATATCGGCACTACTCCAACCTCAATGTCGGAGGCTACATCGACACATCCTGAAGTGCCTTTGCCTACATACTGCGACAACAACATCCTTATGACCGAAATACCATTGTCAAGTTCGCTTCGGGCCACAAGCATCTCGTTTCGTTTCAGCTTGACTTCAAGAAGGTCATTTATTGTCGTCACGCCTGCATCGACATAACTCTGCACCTGAGATGTAAGTGTATCAAGCATTACAATCACTTTTTCCAAAGTCTGATGCTTGGAATGAAGCGAAACGAGTTGCCAATAATATTGCTCCACGTCCTTTCGCACTTCATCTCCGGTCTGTCGCTTTTGCAACCGGCTAACCTCCTCTCCGACGTGAGCAAGGCGATTGCCGTTTACAATTCGTCCTCCAAGAAAAATGGGCTGTAAAAGATTTAATCCGGCAAATGAACCCTTTTTCAGCAGACTGATGTCAAAGTTCATATTCGGCATATCAGGGATAAGTGCCGAAAGGGGCAGGTCGATATTATGTTGGAGCATCCCATGATTTGCGGTGAAGGCAATTCCGTTGGCACTCACGGATGGAAAATAGTTGGTGAAGGCTTCACGCGACGTCTCTCGCGAAGCTTCTATTGAATATTCTGCGGTGCGCATTCGTGTGTTATTTTCGAGAGCCAGGTTGACGCACTCCTCAAGTGTCAATTGCTGAGTCTGAGCAGCGGCATAACAGCATACTGCGGTCGCCACAACTATACTTATTGTCTTTTTCATTTTGATTCTTGTTGAGATTGTTTTTTCTGCATCACTTTCCAGTAGAGGACCGGAATTACGGTGACAATGAAGAAGAATGTGATGATGGTTCCCCAGAAAATCACAGTGCCCATCGGTCGCCACAATGGAGTGCCTGTAAGCACCATCGGCAAAACACCCATCGAAGCCGCTGCAGAGGTGAGGAAGATTGGACGCATACGCCTTTCAGCGCTATGGAAAATTGCTTCCTTGACTGTCATCCCTTCCGATCTCTGCAATTCCTCAGCATAATCGATCATGATGATGACATTTCTCACGAGAATACCCATTAATGAAATGAAACCAAGGGTACAAGTCAGAGACAGTACTTCTCCTTGTATTGCCAAGCCGATACCGGCACCCGGCACGCACAACACTATACAAAATAGTAGTAGGGCAGAGGTCTTCACATTCTTATAGTGCGACAGGAGGATGAAGAAGATAATCACCACTGCCATAATAAGGGCCGAGATTATAGGAGGCCACATCTCCAACGACTGGCTGTAGTCGCCACCATATTCTATAGTCACTCCTTCTGGCAGATGAAGGTTCTTCATTTTTTTCATCAAAACATCGGTCACCACCAATGAGAATGCACCACGCTCAACTTCTGCAGTGACAGTGACGCAGGGGATACCATTGCGGTGGGATAACTGGCCATAGTTCCATGTCGGCACCACGTCAGCCATCTGCCGTAAGGGGGCAGACGCAAGCCCCATCACAGGCATGAGCTCATTGCGAAGATCGTTTACGTCAGATCGTTCTGAGGTTGGGGTGCGGAATACTACAGGAGTCGCATAAGTTCCATCCCACATCGTGGCAACCGGTATTCCTGAGTTGGTATATCTCAAAGCAAGATTTGCCTCCAGCATCATGTCACTCATTCCCAGGCGAGACATTGTTGTGAAATCGGGCGAAACTTGGGCTGCCACGAGAGGAGCCTGTAGACTGCTTGTCTCAAGGTTGATTTCCGGTATTGTTCGCATGATTGCCAATACAGAGTCAGATACGGCATGAAGCGCAGAATAGTCGTTTCCCTTTATGCGTACTTCTATCGGATAAGCGGCATTGGAATAAGACAATTGCTTGAATCTTATTTTTGCCTCAGGGAAATAATCGCGATACTTTGCAGTATATTCATTAAGTATATCAATCGTAGCTTCATTGCTCTTGGTATTGACTATGAACTGTGCGAAATTGGGCCCTCCTACTTGTGGTGCATAAGTTGTCTGGAAACGAGGGGAAGAACAACCATGGAAATTGGCAACCGAAACCACTCGGTCATCTTTTCTTAAGATATTTGCCATAGAGTCTGCTACTATGTTGGTCTGATCCAGGGGAGCTCCGGTAGGAAGATAGATCTCAACTGCAAATTGATTGCGCTCGGCAATTGGCATCAGCTGCATGGGGCGCTTCATAAGAAGCCAACCTCCCCCTACAGTCAGCACAAGAGCTATCAGGAGCACTGCCCATGGATGATTGAAGCATACGGCAATTGTCTTATCGTAGGCTTCTTGCATCCAGCGAAGCAACGAGAAGTGCTTCTTTGCTTTCGTCGCATCGCCATCGTATGAAGCAACCTTTGTCGGTTTGATGAATTTATATTGAAGGAAAGGCACAAGCAACTCTGCAATAAGCAATGAGCCCATTAGAATAAGTGTGATTGCCCATGGGAAATCGGTCAGGAAGTCGCGGAACATACCTGTCATCGTAAAGAGGAACGGGAAGAAAGTGATGGAGATGGCAAGCGTAGCGGAGAAGATAGATTTAAGGAACTCTGATGCAGAGCGTATTGTAGCCGCCTTGCGGTCCATACCGTCACCTATCAGCTCAACATAATCGTCGATTATCACCACCGAATTATCCACAATCATACCCAACGAAACGATAAGGCAGGCGAAAGTCACGGTGTTGAGCTCTATTCCAAATACATAGAAGAGTCCGAGAGAGATAAAGATGGTGATTGGAATAGTGGCTGCGGCAATAAGGGCTACCCTCATTGGGAGAAGTAAAACTATGACAACAATCACTGCCAAAACCGCAATCAGCAACTCCCGTAGGAAATCAAAGACACTGCTATTGACTACGTCGGGTTGATTGGTGATTCGGAATAGAGTGACATCTTCGGGAATTTCCTCTTGGAATTCTTCAAGTTGCTTTTCGACAAGCTCACCCATCTTGACGATGTTGTTGCCGCTCTTCATCTCTACAGAGAGTAGGATGCATTTACGTCCGTTGTTGGTGATGAAGGAAGTCGGTTCTGGATATTCTCTTTTTACTTCTGCTATATCCTTTAATCTCACCACTTCGCCTCCGGGCGTAGAGAGTACTATTTGATTGGCTATGTCAGCAACTGAATTTAAAGGATTATCGATATAAATTGGAGATGTATATGAGTCTGAACGAATGTCACCACCAGTTGTCTGAAACCCTTTTGAGAAAAGAGTTGCAGCTAAAGTCTTCTCTGAAATTCCATAGTGGGATATTCTCTCAGGGTCGATATTTATGGAGATCTGCTCATTCTGTTTGCCATAGACGTTCATGGTGCCTACACTTTCCACGGTGCGAAGCCTGTCTTGTAATGCATCCATGTAATTGCCAAGCTCGCGATAGGTCTTGTCTTCACTCTCCATTGTGATTAGCAATGCAGATGTATCTCCAAAATTAGAGATTACTTCCACAGCCAATACTCCGGGTGGAAGCTGCATCTTTACGCTGCTCAGCTCTCGACTGAAAGTGTTCCAGAAAGGATCTGTGTCTGTGATTTTGTCATCAAGTTCCACATAGATCATCACCATGCCGTTGGTGGCATTGGAAGTAGTCTTGACTTTGTTGACTTCCTTGAAACTGAAAACGTAGTTTTCCAAAGGTTTCATCACTTGTTGCTCCATTTCAAGTGAAGTGGCTCCGGGGTAGACAGCTACTATGACACCTTCACGTATAGTGAAATTCGGAAACTCGTTCTTATTCATTGTCTGGAGCGCATAAACGCCAAAGATGACCAATACGCACACCATCAATACTACGACATTTGCATACTTCACCCCCCATACTACAAGTGGTGAGTTCTTGACAGGAGGCAGTTTGGCCAATAATCCCCCCTGCATGCTATTATTATTGTTGTTGTTTGAATCCATAAAAATTGTATGTATCTAACTTTATACCTAATAACCTCATAACCTTAAACTTTCGCTTGCGAAAGTTGAGTCAGAAAGATGAGTTAATTTATAGATTCAACTTTAGTGTTTTGCGAGACCTTTTCTGTGCCCGCAACAATGACCTTGTCGCCATTCCTCAGTCCTGCTGTCACCAAGATCCCCTCCGGAAGCATCTCGCCGGGAGTGACAATGCGTTTGCGTGCAACTCCCGCAGAATCGAGCCAGACGAAATTGGTATTGTCAGCAGCAAGCATGACTGAAGAAACGGGCAAGATGACGCCATTCACATTCGATTCTTGATTAATTCTCACATCGCAAATCATGCCGGGTAGTAGCTTGCCGTTATGGTTGTCGACCTTGAATTTGGCTACATAAGAACGAGATAGAGGATTTGCAACGACGGCTTTCTCAATGAGTGAGCCTTGATATGTCTCTTCTCCTGAACTATTTACTTTGATTGTGGCTGTAGTTCCAATTGGTATAGTAGATATTTCACTTTCCGGAATAGGTATCCCAACTTTTACAGACTTTATGTTTACGATCTTGACAATTGGAATACCGGGGGCAGCTGTCTGGCCAATGGATGCCATCTTTTCTGCGACTACACCCGATACAGGAGAATAAAGTTTGGCATCATCAAGAGCAATTTTCGCAATCTTGGCTGCGCTTTCTGCCTGATGAAGTTTGCTTTCCACTTCTACCCATTTTATATCTGGAAGAGAATTTGCATCGTGTAGAATCTTCATTCTATTGTAGGCATCCTTAGCTTGCTCCAATGTTGATAACGCTATTTCATAAGCATTTCGAAGTGTTCCATCGTCAATGGTTCCGATAAGTTGACCCTTATTTACGCGGTCCCCTTCAGAAATCTGCAGGGTCTTGATGGTGCCGGAAGCCGAGAAACTGACTACTGTTCCGCTATCTTCTTCTACAGTTCCGGAATAGGAGCTTGCTACGTCAACGCCACTATCGCTGACCGTCATCGTTTTAACTCTTACGGGAGGAATAGTTTTTTGTTTTTCTTTTGAATCGTGTCCACATGCGGATAGAACGATCAGTAAAATTGTCAGGGGTAATGCCCGACGCACTAATTTGTAGTTCATATATAGTTTATATTTAGAGGTTTTCAACATTCACAAGCAAAATCTTTGCGTGAAATTCTTCGAGTCATTGAAAGTTGAATAATTTATTCACGATACAAAATTAGTGCTAATAATTGTAGTTATAAATGTCAAGAATGCGGATAAAATTGTCAGATGGTTTGATTGTGAAGGAAAATGGTTGCAAAAACCGTAAAAATATATTTATTTTGTAATAGATATCTAAATTATGAACATACCACTCAAAATAACAACGGCTCGTATTGACCCAATGGAAACAACATGTCAAGCATTTGATGTTGCCGGACGATGTGCATTTGCTGTCTGTACAAAGGGAGAATTAGAAATAAAAATTCTCAATGAACAATATACAGTGACTGAAAATTGTATGTTTGCTTGCATGCCTTTTATCAAGGTAGATGTGATCAGTGTCAGCAAACCGAGTGAGATTATTTTTGGATCTATATTGATCAAAGACGTGCCGAGGATGATCAATCGGTGGGTCAACACTAATAATCTCAGTGCTATTCAAAATCACCCATTGGTGAAGATAGAAGCAAGCCAACTGAATATGTTGCTTTATGCAATAAGGGAGTATGAAAGCGAATATGGAGAATTAAAAAGAGGAGCATATTCAAATATAAGAGAACATATACAAGAGGATATAATTCACTTACAAGGACGACTTATAGTTGCAAAAGTTTTGAAGATTTATTTCACTAATATCCCGATGTCAGTGAGTGGTCACACTCATCGAGATCTCGAATATCAGCAGTTTATGTTGGCTCTTTATAGTAATTTTCGGGAACATAGGGATGTTCATTTCTATGCCATGCGCTCGGGTGTAAGTGAGAAGTATTTTTCGACACTTATTCGTCAGATATCCGGTTCTACTCCGTCAGAATGGATTGAAACTGTTGTTGCTGGAGAAGCAAAGACGATGCTTGATGATGCGCAACGCTCTATAAAGGAGATTGCATCAGAATTAAACTTTCCGGATGCTCCCACCTTTACAAAATACTTCCAGCGAGTCACAGGCATGACCCCAAAAGCCTACAGAAAAGCCTCCTTATAAAGCTTCTAATACACTGTGTAAAAACATATAAGACTATTGAATTAATGTCTTTTTCCCATTTATCACATATAATCCTGAGGTCAGAGGTCTTTTGCTGATAAGATTGCCATTGATGTCGTATACTTTATTGTGACTATCCTTAGTTTCGGTATAGATATTATAAACAACGTTTTCAGACTCAAGCGAAATTCTCAATGAAATGCTTCCTTCACCAAGGATTTGCCTCAGTTCTGATGCGCTTGCTCCATCGATCTTGCCAAGTGGTGTGTAGCTCCATGAATTAGTGCCGTAGAAAATGACAATGTGGTTGCCTTGATAAAGCATAATGTCGCCCGGCTCTGTCGTAATCTGACGATTAGAAGTCGTAAAAGATTGCGGCAATGCTCCTACCTTCTCAAAACCACCATAATCACTCATCTGAACCTCTATTGCACCCTTTGAAAGGAGAGATTCCATTTCTCGTGTAGCGGCATTCTCTACCAAAGTGGCAGTCAGAGTCTTTTCTCCGACTGAAAGCGTTATCTTAGTCTGTGCCATACCAATAAAAGATGTAAAACAAAACAGAATTGCAATAAATAACTTCTTCATATATCACATTTATTTATATCATAAGGTGTTATGTTAAGCGTTCCTTTTTTAGATAAAGACTCAGGTCGGAGACCTAATAATAATACTAAACGCTATTTATTTCACTGCAAAGTTAGCCGATTTATATTATAGAAACTTACCTAAATCATAGCATTTCTAACCAGAAATCAATTTTTTTAATTAGAAGATATTTATTAACTTTGCAAAATGATAAGTATTTAGATTGCTTTCATAAAGTTGTATCAATTCTCAATTATACAGTATGTTTAGAAACAGACGGAATTTTAAATTAGCAGTATCGACGGTCAGGCCTGTTGTAAGACCTATTTCTATAGCTATAATAGTGTTCGCAATAATAATGACTTCTTGTCAGTGCCGACGAAATAAAGGGCAACATATTGATCTGGAAGGAATGCACATTGAGCTTCCGGATACGCTGCGTGTCGGTATGCTAAACTCCCCTACCACATACTTTGACTATCGAGGCACTCCTATGGGCTATGACTATGAACTTATGTCTCGCTTTTCAAAATTCTATGGACTGCAATTTAAGGTGGTCGTGGGAGGCAACATATCTGAAATGATCCAATGGCTTGATGAAGGGAAAATCGATATTGTAGCAAGTCCTGTTCCCGTAACTGCTGAATTTCAAGACCGTGCGCTTTTATGTGGACCGCGAAATGTCAGTAGTCAGGTGCTTATTCAGAAAACTGATCAACCAAAAGATTCATTAATAAAGGATGTGACTGAACTTGTAGGAAAGGAAGTAATCGTACAGAATGATTCCAAATACCTATATAGGATGCAGAATCTCAACGAAGAAATTGGAGGAGGAATAAAAATTACTCCTATTGCCAAAGATACAATTAGCGACGATGATCTGCTAAGTATGGTCTGGAAAGGAGAAATACCAATGACAGTTGTTGACTCCGACGTTGCAGAAGCAGCCCTTTCATATTATCCAGGGCTCGATATCTCAGTTAAGATCAGTCTTGACCAATATTCAAGATGGGCCGTCGCTCCCGATTCTCAAGGAATTGCCAAAGCACTCGACCGTTGGTTTGCCGATGAAAAGGAAAATGTCTCAGAAGTCTACAGCAAGTATTACAGACTATCAAAAATGGAATTCTTTGAGTCTTTACCTGAAGGATTTGAAGATATTCGCAATATGACTTTTGCCAATGGTCAAATTTCTCCTTATGACAATATCTTTAAGGCTGCCGGGAAAAAATCTGGTCTCGACTGGCGACTAATTGCCGCTATAGCATATGTGGAATCTCATTTTGATGCTGATGTCAAGAGTTGGGCCGGGGCACTCGGAATAATGCAGGTCATGCCGCGGACTGCTTCTTCACATGGTTATCGTCCGGAAGAAATGCTTAATCCCGTGAAATGTGTTGACGTAGCAGTAAAAACATTATCCGACCTCAACACTATGTTTGAAAAGAAAGTGACAGATCCCATAGAAAGAGAAAACTTCATTCTTGCCTCCTACAATTCGGGACCTGGACATATTCTTGATGCCATTGCATTGGCTGGAAAATATGGACTAAATCCTCAGAAATGGGACAACAATGTGGAAGCGGCCGCCATCATGAAATCAAAACCGGCATATTATAGAGATCCGGTAGTCAAAAACGGATATTTTCGAGGGAAGGAGACGGTCAATTTTGTACGTAAGGTGCAATCTGTCTATTCATACTTTAAAGACCGTACTTAACATCCAAAAATATAATGATTTTTTTTGAAGATTATCAAAACTTTATTATCTTTGCGAACCAATCCAAATTTTTTATAACCTGACAACTAATTGATATGCGACTAAAATTACCGACATCACTTGCTGGGGCTCTATTTGCTGCTTCTGTCTCGTTTGGAGTGTCCGCTCAAGTGACAATTAATTTCGATGCCGCCAAACGTGGACCTATGATCAGTCCGCTTCAATATGGTATCTTTTATGAAGAAATCAATAATGCCGGTGACGGAGGACTATATGCAGAGCTTATCAGAAATCGCAATTTCGAAGATGCATCTTCTCCAGATTATTGGTCGGTGATAGGCAATGCAACAATGTCTATTACCAAATCCGGACTTATGAATGAAAATCGCCGTGCAGCTCTTAACTTGAAACTTAACGGTGCTGATGAAGGAATCTCCAACACAGGATATTGGGGAATACCCTGTAGTGGTGGGGAAAAATTTAATCTTACGGTATGGCTGAAGAGTGACATCGGTTATAAAGGAAAAGTATCGGGGTCACTTTCGACTTATCCCAAAAAAAATGAGAAATCTCATATTGTTGCCTCCGGTGATTCTGAAGTGACTATTGATAGCAAATGGAAAAAAATCACTATTCCTGTTATTGCTCCTGAAACTGCGGAATATGCTGATAGCTGCAAATTCGATCTTACATTCAGCAATGCCGGGGCTGTGACAGTGGGTATGGTGAGTCTTTTTCCAAAAACCTATATGGACCGAGAAAACGGATGTAGGGTCGATCTTGCAAAAATGCTTGAAGGACTAAAGCCAAAATTTGTAAGATTTCCCGGTGGATGCTACATCGAAGGTGATGGGACACTTGAAGGTCAGCGTCGATTTGAATGGAAAAAGACAATTGGCCCGATTGAAGAGCGTCCAGGCCACTTCAATGCTAACTGGGGTTATCCGTCAACCGATGGTCTTGGTTTCCATGAGTTCCTCCAGCTTTCTGAAGATCTTGGTGCAGAACCACTCTTTGTTGTCAACGTGGGCATTGGCCATGGGTGGATAAAAGACTATACAGATATCGACGAATATATCCAAGAGGCTCTCGATGCATTGGAATACTGCAACGGTGATGTCAACACTTACTGGGGTGCCAAGCGCGCAGAGAATGGACATCCTGAACCGTTCAACATGCGTCTTCTCGAAATTGGAAATGAAAACTATAATTTCGACGATGATAGAAGCGACCACTATCCAGAACGCTATAAAGCTTTCTATGATGCTATAAAGGCTAAATATCCGGAAGTTACCCTTATCGGCAATGTGGAAGCGTGGGGCACTGACGACCCATCATGGAGGAACTCTTTCCCGGTGGAAATGGTCGACGAACACTACTACCGCTCCCCGAAATGGTTTGAACAACGCTATAACAAATATGACTCTTATGACCGCAGCGGCCCCAAAGTATATGTGGGAGAATATGCAGTGACTGACGGATACGGCACAAAAGGTCATCTTCGGGCTGCACTCGGAGAAGCTGTCTATATGCAAGGTCTTGAAAATAACTCCGACATTTGCGTGATGGCATCCTACGCTCCGATTTTCTATCATGAGGAACGAGGTGGTGGCTGGCTTCCGGATATGATCCGATTCAATCACAAATCAAGTTTTGGAACTCCATCATATTATGTCCAGCAACTCATGCCTCGTTATCTTGGAAAGCAGAATGTGAAATGGACTGAGACTGGCAACCTTATTAACGGAAGTGAAAACAAAATAGGTGTATCTTCATGGTCAACCACAGTATCCTACGACAATATAAAGGTCACAGACTCTGATGGCAACGTGTTGATTATGGATGACTTCTCAAATGATTCAGGAATATGGGATCTTCCTTCTTCAGGATGGAGTATTAAAGACGGGAAGCTTACTCAGCAAAACAGCTCTGAACAAGGACGCCTTGCATTTTGCAATACAGTGCTTCCTTCCAACTATATTCTTGAACTCGATGCCACAAAGAAATCTGGTGCAGAAGGTTTTCTCGTGGCTGTAAATCTCGCTGACCGTGACAACTATATTTGGTGGAATATCGGAGGATGGAACAATGGTCAACATGGAATTCAGGTTTGCGCAAAAGGGGCAAAGTCTGACTACGACCTTAAAGCCGGCAATATCCAGACAGGAAAGACCTATCGCATACGAATGGAAGTAGAGGGTACGAGAATCAAGTGTTATCTTGACGGAGAGCTCATTCATGATCTCACTCTTCCTTCAGAAAGGAAAGTGTATGTATCTTCTTCAATTGATGATGAAGCTGGCGTGATGTATGTGAAGCTCGTCAATACCCATGGCGAATCTACACCCGTCACTCTTAACTTCGCAAATGCAAAAGCCACAGATATCTCTGTCACAGAATTAAGCTCGAAATCTGATGCTGACGAAAACAGCATGAGTAATCCCATGAATGTGTATCCTCTTGATTTAGACTGTGCAAATCCGGTTGACAATTCATTGACATATGAAGTAAAACCATACACACTGTCAATTCTAACTATTTCACTTGCCGACATCAATTATACCCCGACGATTAGTAAAACTGCCACTGAAGAGCAGCTCGCAACCCTCAAGCAAGAATTGACTTCAATTTCGCAGAAGCTGAATTGGCTCCATCAAGCCACGGCTCTACCTGTAATGACATCTTCTGGCACAGTACTTGAATGGAGTGCCGGAGAAGGAGCAAGCGATGTAACTGTAACTTCTAATCGGCACTCTGCACAATTGGATATTCTGAATCCTAATAATTCAGATAAGTGTATTGAAGCTGGTATCATAACTGCCTCTGCAACCTTCGAAGATGGTGCTATAGGTGAAATTTCACTACCTGTGCGTCTTGCTGAAGCTGATTCTTGGTATGGTTACCTATATACTTATATGAATTCCGGAAAGGAAATTACCAATATGGCACTTGGTGATAAGGAGGGGCTCGGAAAACGATTCGAACAACTTCTTGATGGTGAGGAAATTTTCGACACCGCAGAACTCGCTGGAATAGAAGGCGGCACACGCGATGCATATCTCGGTCGTGGACAGGGTTCACAAGAATATCTGATGGTGACAACAGATATGTGTAATGCCAAGAGTGGAATTTGGAACAACTTTGGAATGGATCTTCTCCGAAGCAACGATCTTGTGCATTGGGAAAGTTCAGTCTTCGACTTTAGAAAAGGGAAAGCAATCTTCTCTGACAGCGATGCAACAACTGATTGCTACAAGACCGACGACGAATATGCCAAGATTGACCGCGTGTGGGCACCTCAGTTCATCTGGGATGCTACAGCCAACAATGGCGAAGGTGCATATCTGGTATATTATTCCCTGCTCTCTTCCAATGATTGGGACCACTACGACAGAATGTATTATTCTTATGCCGATAAGGATTTCAAGACTCTCACTCAGCCAAGGCTTTTGATGGATCCAGGCGTTTCTCTTATAGATGCAGATATAATATTCAATGAATACGATGGACTATATCATATGCTTGTCAAGAGGACTGGCGCAGGAGTTGCCTCCACAGGTATTTACGAATACACCTCCCCTACTTTGACAGGTAGTGAATGGAGTGAAAAAGGAAAGGTAGACGACCAGAATACAACTCAAGTTGAGGCTCCAACACAAATCCGTAGGATTGGTGAGGATGTCTACAATATGTATTTCATGCGCTTTGATCAAGACTATAACTTCAAGGTGGCAGATATGGATCACGATGGTATGAAGACAGGTCTCTCAGTAAGATTGGCAGGCACCGGTGCTTTCCAACATGGCTCAGTGGTCTATATAGATAAAGAAGAGTATGATATGCTTCAAATATATAGCTCAGTAAGAGGTCTTCTACGTCAAGCCAAGAATGCGAAGGAGACCGGCTCGACGTCTGCATTCAACGAAGCTATAGACTACACAGATAAATTGCTTGCAGAAAATCGCACAGTATCTTCACTTCTTGAAACTCTTCCAACTGCTTATGATATGCTCATAGCTGCAAATGGCAAGTATCTTGCCGAGGGTGAAAAACTTGAAAACGGATATATCGACATCACTCATCTGCTGCAGAATCCAAGTTTCGACAACAACGCCAACACCGGTTGGAGTGGGACAACATTCACTGCTGTTTCCAACAATGTCGCAGAGCATTTCAGCCGAGTGTTTGACACATATCAGGTGCTGAAAGCAATGCCGGCTGGAACTTATCGTCTTGAAGCTCAAGCATTCTACCGATATGGTCTTCCTGCCACTGCACAGCCAGCTCATAACGACGGAACTGAAGAATTGCTTGCTTCGCTTTACATCAACGACAGTATGCAGCCTGTAATGTCACTTTATGATGAGGAATACAGCAACTATCCAAACAACATGTATAGTGCAGCTATTGCTTTTAATAACGATCATAAGTATAAGGACAATAATGTTGAAATAATTATGGAGCAATCCGGTGATATTCGTGTTGGTATACGCAAGCTTGAGATGACTGATGGCGATTGGACAATATTCGACAACTTCCATCTTTTCTATAAACCGGAAACAGATGCAGTCGACATAATCAGCATGGATCCAGATGCTATTGTAAGCGTATATTCTCTTGATGGTTCTATGGTGAAGACCGATGTCAAAGCTGCTGATGCCTCCAATGGTCTTGATAAAGGAATTTATCTCATCGGAAATAAAAAGGTGATTATCAAATAATCAACAAACACTATTTATTTTTAAGAGCGGACTTCCATCGAAGCCCGCTCTTTTTTACGCAAAATTTTAATTCAAAAAATATCTTTAGTATGTCATAGTTATGATCATTCAATCACGATATTTTCGGAATCGTCGGTTACAAAGAGTGGGCGTTCGTCGGGAGATCTGGATTCGATGGTAACGTTGCGTAATAAGATATCTTTGGTATGATTAAGCCAGAACCCTTGGGCTGGAAGAATGCCCCACATTGTTGATTCAGGATATTCCTTTATCTTTTCGTCGGTAGGAGTTTGTGTAATAGGTTGACCTCCGGCATGGCGAATCCTTATATCATGGAGCTGAATGTCAGTGACAGGGTGACCTGCAAGTCCGGTTATGGAACTGCCCGTCGGTCCTGCCTCATCTATCAGAATATCATGTAGCACTACCCCGCTTATTGATCCTACACTTTCTACCGGATGATCCTTGGAATATGGACGCGCTCTATCTGCAAGCCGAATGAAAATTGGCGATTCTGTGCCGGTGATAGTGATGTCAGAAATATCTATGTTTCGCATCGTGCCTCCATCTACAATCTCCAGAGAAATTGCAGAATGTCCGAGACCTCCAGGATAACCAAAAAATTGAGAAGACTGATCGGCAGAAGGTTTTACGGATATGCCTCGTATGATGATATTACGAAAACCTCCGTTGGTTTCAGTACCAAGTTTTATAGCATTGCAATGAGAGGATACCACGCAGTTTGAAATAACGATGTCTTCACATAGACGTGGAGAAGTACTTTTGAGCGTGATGGCATCATCATCCGAATCAGCTATCATATTAGTGACTGTCACATTATGGCATCCGTCAAGATCAAGGGCATCATTATTATAGTTATTGCGGTTGAAGACTGTAATGCCATCTATACGGAGTCGGTCACACGCAAGATAGTGTTGCATCCAGCAACCGGAATTTTTAAGTGTGATGCCACTCACCGTAATGTCTTTGCCTCGTATGATGCGCAATAGATGCGGACGGGTGATACCCTCATCATTCCAAGAGAGCTTAGGAAAAGCTTTGCCTCGTCCGTCGATGGTGCCTAAACCGGAAATTGAAACGTTTTCCACTGAGTCAGCATATATCAACTGAATCGTCGGGATTCCTGTGCGAAGCGACACATAGCTGCTGGTGATCGGGAGATAATCTTTTATATCGGTGCTTCCATAGAGTGTGGCTCCTTCTTCCAAGTAAAGATGAACATGGCTTTTAAGCTGAATGGAACCTATCTTATAATTACCGGTCGGCACTACTACCTTGCCTCCTCCCGACTTTGAGCACTCATCAATCGCTTTCTGTATGGCTATAGTAGAAAGACTGGTTGTGTCACTGACGGCACCATATTCTGTGATGTCAAAATTTCGCGCAGATATCGAAAGACTTGCAAACACAATAAAATATAACAATAACCGTGTTTTCATGGGAATTAATTTTATATACAAATTTTGCAATTTATCAATGGCAGATTTTGCCACTTTGTGGCTTTCGGATAAAAAATTTCGAAAAATCGAAATTTAATAAAAGATAAACCTATTATTTAACGTATTTTAACTATATTTTATTGTCTATTTAGACGGATCTTTCGTCTTCCAATATAAACAAACAACATATCAACCCTTGAAGACAATTAAACCTCTACCCCATCGTATTTCATCGATGCCCACCTTAACTGACTAACATTTGCTCCGTGACTACTTTAACTTCAACGGCATACCACACTATGTGCTCATTCAGTTCATACCTGAGTAGTTACACGTGTTTTTGTTATAAGCGTGCTGGGAATTGTTTATATGGAAAGAAAACATGACACAAACTTTACTAATTTTTTGAGAAAATATATACATATGTATATAAATTGCATTCTTGGAGAAGATTTTTCGGAATTTTTGTAATATTTAATTCGTTTGTACGTATATTTGTAAAATGAATCAACTTTTTTACTTTTCGATAACTAATTTTTTCTGTATGTATAAAAAATTTCTTTTGTTTATTTTTATTCCGTTTATCCTTGCTTCATGCCAAGGTGATAAACCGGATCTTGATTTATTTCATCTCACGTTAGGCACTGAAGCAGATGCTGAGGTTGCAATGGGTATCCATTCAGCCGAAGTGACTATCAATGGCTATGCTCGTTGGATAGAAGTCGGCATAGCAGGAGATTTTGACTCTTACACTCTCTCAGACAATATCCCTGACTGGTTTTCAATTTCTTATTCCACTACTATTCCTAACCGTTTTATAATAAATGTTACGGCTCTTGATGGAGATAACACTCGCATTGGTAAGGTTGGTTTTACAGTTTTCAAAGGTAGCAATTCACAAACGGGAGAGATTACTGTTATACAAAACTCTTGTACCCTTGAAGATTTAAAAAAGACTGAGCGGCGGGCAATGAAGAAATATCTGTCAAAATTTGATGTCATAGATAAGCTGCCGGCAATCAATGATATTCAAGTCGGTTCAGTTGCACCTTTCTATAAGTTGAATTCTGAGGGCACTGTATATATGCAAGTTGTAAAGAAAGGCACTGAACCCTCAGCAACAAACGGAGAACAGATTTATTTCCGCTATATGCGTTATAATCTACTCTCCTATCTGGAAAATGGTGTTCTCCCTATTGGTGAGGGAAATCTCAATTCAGCAACTCAAGACATTACATCCTTTACTCTTGGTTCTGATAACCCTGACACAACCAAATGGGGTACCGCTATTCAAATTCCGATGCTTTTAGGGTTACCTGTTGATAGTGAGGTTAATCTTATTGTGGCATCAGAAGCCGGATTTACTTCCGAAATAAGCTCTGTTACACCATTCCTATATAATATCCGCTACTTCAAATCAACAAATTGATACAGTAGTGCATTGAGCCTAAGGTTCTGGCGTCCAGGTATGTTCTGTCAAGCCTCTCCTAACTTTTATGAAGCCAATAACAACGTTGAACTTGTAAAACTAAGTTAATAATAAGCTTATGTATAAATTAAATATTTTTGTTGGAACAATCTTAGCGTTCTTACTTGCAGCATGTAGTAAAGATGAGCCGGAGTCTCGTATATTTATGCAGATCTCATCTATTACTAATGAATCAGGCACCCAAAGCGAACAAATTTCTTACGATTCTTACGGGAAAGTAACTTCATATAAGTTTGATTATCCTGGGACGTCTGTCGTTGTTGATTATGAATATGTATCCGACAACTTAATAAAGATATACACCAAATACGTAGTATCCAATCTAATTGGAGATATAATTCGAACTTATACGGATGAACTTCATTTAGAGAAAGGGCAAGCTGTATCATGCGACGGTGTATTTAGCATGACACAGCAAGGCAAATTTCTTTCTCAAAAGAAATATCGGCATGAGTTCAGCTATACTCCAGACAATCGTCTTAATGTAATCAAATGGACTGAATGGGATAAACGCTACGAGGGATGGGCTGAATATAATCCATGGACTTGGGAGAATTTCTATTATTGGGAAGGTGGAAATCTTACTAAAATAGAAGATTATAATGGTCACTCATATCCGGAATTCACTTATAATTACAAGTACACAGACATTGTAGATGTTCAAAATGTTGTTCCTATCCGAATGGGACTCTATCAATATATTCCTCTTCAACTCAAGGGTATTTTCGGTTTGATGCCTGTCAATCTGATAAAAGAAGAGAATAGAGACCATGCTTATAATGGAAACTATTCCTTCTCGTATCAATATGATATAACTGATAAGAGGATAACGGAATATAGTGAAACATCTGAAAAAGGAATTACAAATACATTTTCAGTGCAATGGACGAAGTAGATTTATAACTGCAGTCAAATAAAAATTAAGTAATTTTAACTATTTTTTATTATCTATTTCTACGGATCTTTCGTCTTTCCACATAAACAACATCTCAACTTATGAAGACAATTAAACTAATACCCCATTGTTTCTCATCCATGGTAAAGTCCTATGTTACAATCATGCTGCTTTGTGGTGCCATGTCCGCATTGGCAAAAGAGAAGGCTCATATAATCGTTAAGGCAGCTGAAGGCGTCACCCCTACAGAGCTTGTTATTTCAAAAATCGGTCAAGATCCTGCAAATAGCCCATATCGTACAAAACTTGAGAACGGCATCCATGAAATAGACCTCGAAACTGATTTCATAGAGTCATATGGTATCACAGACTGGACACAACTGAGTACCGATGGTAGTACTTCACGTTTAGCAGATTTTCTTATTGAAGATGGTGCAATGATTACAGTAACCCTATTTGACGACAGGATTGAAGCTGTCTCGACCGGATCGGAGCAACTCGCAAGGGATAGGATGAAAGAACTAAATACAGAAACATTCAAGCCGAGAGCTGAGGAGATAGAAAAAGTTGAAGATGAGAATGAGGCTTCAGAAATGTATCGACAACTGATAGATGAGAGTAATCAATGGAAAATGGATTATTATGCTCGGAATCCTATGATATCATTCATACTTGATTTTGATAATCGTTTGTCACACCATAGATTCAACGATAATAGTCTCATGGGATTCATCAAACTTTATAATGACCACTATAAAGATAAATATCCAGGACATCCTGCTCATCAAAGCATTGAAAAGAATCTAAACTCAGGTCTTCAGATCTATGGAGGCACATATCATGACTATGATGTGCGCACTCTCGATGGAGAGAAAGTGCGTGCATCAGACTATCTCAAACCAGGATATAACCTTGTGATATGTTGGGCTTCATGGTGCGCACCATGCCGACGTGAATGTCAGGAAATAGCAGAGTTCATCGACTCATATCTGAAGAAAGGCCTCAATGTATTCGCCCTTACGAGAGAATTCCACAACACCGATGCTGTAAAGGAAGCCGTGGAGAAAGACAAATATCCATGGCCTACACTCGTCGATCTTGACAATGAATTCCATGTTTTCGATCTCCATGGAGCCACAAGCTCAGCCGTCTTCCTCATAGACCCTGAAGGAAAAATCATTTTCTCAGACCTTGGCCCTGACGAGGTCAAGGCCGCCCTAGATGCCCACCTTAACTGATTTTCTAATGCATCTAAACGATAAATAAAACTATTTTCATGAATTCAAAAATTAAAGACACTTTTATCCTGCTGATTTTGGCTCTATCTGTGCTTCCCATGTCAGGTCAAGAAAAAGATATATTGAACATAAATTCATTGTCTTCAGTCAAGAATTCAACGCAAGAGAATGATTTCTTTAATGCCGGATACGCAGAAGTCAAAGGCAAGATAGAGGATTTCGATGCTAAGGCTGGAGTGTCTAATTTCCTTGTCTACTTCGACGATAATCTTATCGGAAAACTTAATCCCATAACTGTCCCTATTGCTGACGACGGAACGTTCACTGCATGGATTCCGCTCACTACGCCGGGGTTTGCAAGATTCGTTTCTGACAATCGATATTTCGATTTGTTTCTGGAAGCTGGCAAGAGTCTTGAAGTTGCATTCAATTGGGCAGAAGCTTCCGAATATTTAGATAAAGTGCGTAAAGGTGAGGATTTTTCAGAATATCCTTTCAAATTTGAAGGTGATTTGGGAAGAATAAATCGAGATTTGTATGAATTTCCGAAGGAGAGACCATACCATGTATACCAAGCTGCTCACGACCTAACTCCTGACGAAGCTATCAAAGTGATAACTGACGAATATGAAAAGCGACTTAGGGCAGTCAATGAATATACGAATGGAAAGTCTATTGATCCTACTGCCAAGAAATTACTTATAGCTGATGCAAAAGGGCAATATCTTGTAGATATATTCCAGTATGCGAGCACACGTGAAAACTATGAAACTTCCGACACCTTAGCGCCCTCACTCAGGAAACCACTTGATTTACATTATTTCGAACCAATAAAAGATATACTTCTTAATTCAGATGAATGGATAATCGCGACAAAGCATACCCACCAACTTACCAACTTGATGGCTTTCAGTCCAATTTTGCAGCTTCTCGGGTATAAGGACAGATATATCTATGATTTCGGGATTAATGCTCTCCCCTATCTCAAATCTCTCGGAGCTGAACTTACCCCTGAAGAAGAGGCCATAAACGAATATCTTGGTGAAGGTGGAAAAAAGTCATGCACACTGAGTGGTCTCAATAAATATCTACATATAGCGAGAGAAGTAGCACAAAAGAATGGTCTTTCAGAACAGTTAGCTGAGTTTTATGAGCTAAATCGTGACACCACTAAGTTGACACCGAAAAAAATACTGACAGGCGATGCTCTTGCGAATGTAAGAAACAGTAACGATGCCATTAAAAGATATTTTGGGGTGGAGGAAGTCCCATTATTATGGCAGATTATGCAAAGCCATGCCTTGAGGTCTAAATATACACTCAATTCGGAACATTATAATAAGGAAAATCTTTTCAATATTTTGGGCGAACTTAAGATTAGTGGAGAAATTCAGAATCAAGCAATATTGGAAGCTCTCGACAATTATTATCACAGGGAATTTGCCTTGAAGTCTTTTACCATTCCATCCGACGAAAGAGGTAGAGTAATAAAAGACATTATCAAACCTTATGAAGGAAAATTTCTTCTACTTGACTTTTGGGACATAACATGTGGATCGTGCTGTTACGCTATAAAAAATTCTGTAAAATCAAGAGAGAAAAACAGAAATAATCCTAAATTCAAGATGCTTTTCATTTCGGAAGATACTGGATCGTCGAGCAGATATGAGGATTTCGTAAGCGAATATTTAGATGGAGAGACGTGCATTAGTATAAAAGAGTCAGATTTCAATTTGCTCCGCGACCTCTTTAGCTTCAGCGGGATACCACACTATGTGCTCATAGGGCCCGATGGAAGCGTACTTGACTCTGATTTCAGTTTTTATGGTATGAAAAAATCTCTTCATGAATATGGCGTAGAGCTGGAAGGAGACGTCTTAGATGAGTTAAAATAAAACCAAAGAGATTAAACTTAACACATTTACGCCTCTTGTTTTTTATGGCTCAGCATGGGTTGACAAAGAATACGGATTCATTCGCTCCTGTGGTGAAGATGAACTGCAACCTGATATGTCTGATGACATAACAAAGAATGTTCCACATAGCTAAGTCATAGAAGTGACCATAAAAACTATAGACTAATCAATATTTAGAACTATAATAAACCAATATTAGAATGAATTTTAATAAGAACAAAATCTATTTTTCTATACGAAATAATTCATTTATCAAACATTGTTTGATATTAGCTTTATCAATGTCTGCTATCATTTGCTATTCTCAGCCAAAAGAAGCAGCTGTAAAAATTAAATCAAAAAATACTGTAGGCTACGACCTAACGTATCACCGTAGCTACAATGGAGTCTGGCTAAGTACTTTCACCCCCATAACGCTCAATTCTGACAGTGCTTTTCTTTTGAAAATGCCAACTGAAAGCATTGAACGAATGATGATTTTAGCAAATGATCCAAATAGGAATCTCCCAAGTGCTTATAAATCTTTCTATGTAATGCCCGGTGTTACCGAAGTCACAATTGATCCCCTTGCGGAAGAAAAAATAAGTATTTTGACTCCATCCGGAAACAGTCTTGATAGCCATTTGACAGATATAGATGATAAGATTTATGATATATGGTTCTCGTTGGCGACTGGAGGAAAAGATAGCTTGTCGCTTTATGCTGATACTGTCCCTTCTTCTGTCGCAGCAAAACTCGAATTATTTGTCGATAGCCTTTTAAACCAATATAACGGTTCGACACCAAATTTATTAGAAGCGGCTCGACGAGATGCCAACCTTGCTGCTCTTATGGTATATCAAATTTGCTACAACAAAGCAAAACGCAAAAACAAGCATTTGCTTTGGAATAAAGATCTTACACGCCTGAGGAATGATATTGATTTGAACAATCCTGCAAATGGACGCTCTCCTTATTTCAGCGATATAATGGATAATTTTTTCTTACAAGATGTAAATCCTGATACAGAAATCACTTCAGATTCATTATTGCGGATAAAAAGTGAATATATACTTAAAACGCTTACTGGTAAGGCTTCCGAAGCAGCTTTAGGAAATCTTCTTTATAAAGATGGTAGAAGCAACACTTTCAGTCCGTATGCGTCCGAATTAACAGAGAAATTCAAGTCTCTTTTTCCCAGCAGTGGTCTGATTCCCTTGCTTGATAAAGAAGTTGAAGCTAACTTGGCATTCAACAATCCAAATGCATCGGAGGAAATAGTTTTTCTGGATAATTCAGATCTTAAAACATTAGAAGATCTATTTACACCTTTCTATGGAAAACCTGTTCTTATAGATCTTTGGGCGACTTGGTGCGGACCATGTCGCAAAAGTTTTGGGCATGTGAAACCGATTCAGGATTATGCATACGAAAACGATATACAGCTTCTCTATATTTCTGTTGATGAAGAGGATAATATTGAAGACCGATGGAAAAATATGGTGAAATATTACAATCTAAAAGGTCATCACGTCTTAATTAACAAAGATATAAAACAAGAAGTGTATTCAACATTCGGTAACGAAAAAGGCATCCTCTCCATTCCTTGTTATGCCATTTTAGACCGCCAAGGCAATCTTACCGTTCTCGGTTCCGACATAGCAGAGTCTTCCGACTTCACCCAACTTCGAAACCACCTTGACAAAATAAAATAAAACAATGGGAAACCTCTTCTTTAGCCGAAAAATTGTTTATAAAATTCAGTGATGTTTTCTCCAACATTTTTCACTGAAATTCCCCAAATTTTCCATCAGGAGTGTTAAAATGGGCATTTTTACCCCATTTTAACACTCCTGATGACCTAAAAAATTCCATCTCGAGTGATTTCTGTGCTTCAGATGAAAGTCAAATACAGTCGCCTCTTACTATCTCATCCGTTTAAATTATTTGCACAAAAGCGACAATAGCCACATACGCTGCTCACGCTGATATTGGAGTTCAAGAAGATCCAGATGCGCCTCGCTAAACCAAGAACGCTCCTGAAGATAATCTGTCAATGATAGTTCTCCTCCACGATAAGCCTTCAACAAAAGTGTATTATAATCGGTTGAAGCAAACACCTCCATTGGCACTTTCAAAGCCTGGTCAATAAGCTGGACCTCTTCATAGAGGGCAGTTATCTCTGATTCAACCTTGTCTGTGGTAACAGTCACTTGATACTCTGCAACAGCCTTTGCAGCTTGAGCCGCCTTAACTTTTCCTCTGTTAGCAAACAAAGGAATGGATACCCCAAGCGTTGCTCCATTAAAATGCATAGCATCCTCAAAATCATGATGATACCCAATAGAGATATTTGGCAATCCTTCCGATTTTGCCACTCCTACGTTTCTATCAGCCACCTCAAGATCTGCCAACACTTTCTTTAATTCAGGATTCGTTCTCGCTTCATCAAGATATTCTTCAAGCGAATGTGTCGGAGTCATCTTCCACTCGCGATCTATACTCTTTAAAAGAGATGTACAATCATAGCCTCCATTGAGTGTCTTCAGATTTCCCTCACTTCCGTTTTTTTCCGCTTCCAGATTTGCTATAAGAGTATTGACACGTCCTTGTTCCAAAGTGATCTTTGACAAGTTAAGGCGTGACATCTGTCCACCTTTAGTAGCTTTTACGGCAGCCGCATAAAGGGAATCTGTAGCAGACTGGATATGGCACATCATTGCTATGCGACGCTCTGCATATAGATATGTACCTATTTCTTTTAGAATCTCAATATATTTGTTGTATATCCCCGCATCTGCCTCCGCAGCATTTGCATCCCTCATAGCTTTTCCAAGCTCTCGGCGTGATTTATATACGCCGGGCCATTCCATCTCATAACCGATCGCAACATTCCAACGGTTGTCGACTCCCTCAGGCATAACCATATAATCCCCTGCCAAACTCGGATCTGGAGCATTGGCAAGTGTTCGAGTTTCAAGGTCTTTTGCATTTTGTTCTACAGCTATCTGAAGGCGATCGCCATTTCGACTAAGAATAGCGTTAGCAGCTTCCTGTGGGGTTATAGCAACTGCCCAGCTACTACACAATAGTGCCGGCACAAGTGCTAAATTATATTTTTTATTCATGTTTAGTAGAATAGTTTATAATGGCTTATGCAACCGTTGATTTCCGTTCTTTTCTTAGTTGAATCCATTTGTACAACACCGGTACGATAAAAATGTTCAATAAAGTGCTGCTAATCAAACCTCCAAGAATAACTATTGCAAGCGGCGACTGAATTTCATTACCGGGTTCTCCTCCACGAACAGCAATCGGCACAAGAGCCAGCGCAGATGTAAGGGCTGTCATTATGATCGGGAGCAGACGGTCTGCTGATCCTTTCTTGATAGTTTTTTCCAATCCAAATCCTTCATCTCTAAGACGATTATATCGCGAGATAAGGAGCATACCATTTCGGGTAGAAATTCCCATTAGTGAAATGAAGCCTATGATTGCCGGAATGTTTACATCTCCGGTTGTGAATCTCAGTATCAGAACTCCACCAATAAGGGCAAGAGGCATATTGACAAGTATAGTGAGAGATTCTGCCACGCTCTTAAACTCTGAATAAATCAAGAAGAATATCACTATCAAAGCGAGTATTGATGTTAAGGAAAGCATTCGTGAGGCTGCCTCTTCATTTTCAAATTGTCCGCCGTATGTCACGAAATAACCCTCAGGCAACTCCACATGTTCCGCCACTGTCTTCTTAATCTCGTCGACCGCACTTTTAAGGTCGCGTCCATCAACATTTGCAGAAACAGTAAGCAAGCGACTGACATTTTCTCTATTAATCGTGTTAGGGCCACTTCCTACTTTCACATCAGCTACATATGAGAGTGGGATCATTCCTACATTGCTGTCAATCATCAAATCTTCTATTCGCTCCTTAGTATCGCGTTTCATATCCTCCACCTTCACTGTAAGATCGTAAGGACGATTACCTACAAACACTTGGCTTACAACCTCTCCACCAATTGCCATCTGAACATATTTGGCAAAGTCAGGAATTGTAATGCCATACTTGGTCAGCATCTCCCGTCTGGGCACAATATCAAGTTGCGGACGCGAAATTTGCTGCTCCACGTTAACATCAACCACTCCCGGCACTTCCTTCATTTCCGATCCAATCTGCTGGCCAATCGTATAAAGGCGGTCAAGGTCATCTCCAAAAATCTTTACAGCGATTTGTGCTTGAGCTCCACTCAACATAGCATCTATACGATGGGAAATAGGTTGACCAATCTCAACATTCACGCCAGGCAATTCCGATAGTTTTTCTCGCAGCTCCCTCACAACGGCATTCTTGTTTCTTCCCTTGTCAAGCACATACGGAACTTCCATTTCAGAAGTATTCACACCCAAAGCATGCTCATCAAGCTCTGCACGACCTGTCTTACGCGCCACATTTTTCACTTCAGGAACCGACAGAATGATTCGCTCTGCAGCTATACCCATACTGTCGCTCTGCTCCAGAGATATGCCGGGCATGGCACTGACATTGATGGTAAAACTTCCTTCGTTGAAACCAGGAAGAAAGCTCCTGCCCAATGTGAAGAAAACAGCGACAGCCACTACAAAGAGAACAGATACTCCAACAATCCAAGGCCGTGGACGCAAAAGTACTCTGTCAAGAATCTGAGAATAATGCTCACGAAGCCACAAGGCTGTCTTTGGCTCTTTATTCAACTCTTTTTCCTCCTTCTTGCTATCGCCGGCAAGAAGATAACTGCACAAAACAGGAGTCAGAGTCAGAGCCACTACCGTGGAGGCAGCCAAAGCCACGATAAACGCTATGCCAAGAGGTTTCAGCAATCTCCCTTCAATACCACTCAGGAAAAACAATGGGATAAATGAGGCAACAATAATCAGAGTTGAGTTAAGAATTGGCTTGCGAACCTCACGAGATGCTTCATATACCACCTTTATGATCGATAGACGCTCCATGCCACTTTTCATCCTGTTTTCTCGAAGCCGCTTGTAGACATTCTCAACGTCTACAATTGCATCATCCACAAGCGAACCAATTGCAATCGCAATGCCACCAAGAGTCATCGTATTGATAGTGAAACCCATATAATAAAGGGCTATCACTGTTATGAGAATCGAAAGAGGTATTGCAACAACCGAAATAACAGTGGTGCGGAGATTCATTAAGAAAAAGAAGAGTACAATTATCACAAACAGTGCCCCTTCAAGCAATGACTGTTGCAAATTGCTTACAGAAGTTTGGATAAATTCGCTCTGATTGAAGATTTGAGTGTCAACTTCTATTCCGGATAGAAGAGAATAACTGAGAGTTTGCAACTCCTTATTAATTTCTTTGGTGAGCTCTATCGATCCGACAGCTGGCTGCTTTGTGACAGTTATCAGCACAGCTGGTTTTGTTCGCAATGTTGCAGTACCAATCTTAGGAGTTTTTGGACCAACCTTTACATCTGCAATATCATCAATCTTAATTGATTTGCCTGATTCGCTTTTGACTGCAGCATCAGCTATCTCAGAAGCTTCTGTTGTAGCCACAACTCCTTTAATCAAGTATTCATTGCCATACTCATAAGTCACGCCCCCGGAGACGTTAACATTCATATTCTCTGTGGCATCAACGACATCAGAAAGTGTTACACCATAATGTCGCATCTTTTCCGGACTGAGCAGTATTTGGTATTCAAGTTCTTCTCCACCTATGACCGACACTTGACTTACTCCGGCAAGAGAAAGAAGACGAGGACGGATAGTGCGGTCAGCCACACTGCGCAGTTCTCCTTGCGAAATGCTATCGGAAGTAAGTCCGATTATCATGATCTCTCCAAGTATCGAAGACTGAGGTCCCATTACCGGATTTCCAACATTCGCAGGCAAACTCCCTTCGATGCCTGACAAACGTTCACTTACCGTCTGACGTGCCTTATAAGTATCTGTATTCCAATCAAACTCAACCCATACTACGGAAAAGCCGGTAGCGGAACTTGACCGGACCCTTCTAACTCCTGACGCACCATTTACAGCTGTCTCAATAGGATAAGTGACCGATTTTTCAACTTCCTCCGGAGCGAGTCCGGCAGCCTCTGTCATAATCGCTACTGTAGGAGCATTGAGATCTGGGAAGATATCTATCTCCGTGCGAACAAGCACAAACAAACCAGCTATTATTGTGGCACATGCCGCCAAGAGGACAATTAGTCTGTTGGTCAGCGACCAATTGATTATTTTATTCAGCATGACCCTTCCTATTAATGATTATGAGTATGACCCGGAACTGCAGTTGCAGATGTCTCAGCCATTCTTACGGCTTGAGCGCCTTTTACTACCACTTCTTCTCCAGCTTCCAGACCAGAAAGCACTTCTACCCTTTTTCCATCAGAAGCTCCAAGTGTCACTATATGCTTGATGAAATGATCCTCACCATGAGAAGCATACACACATTTGTTGCCATTGATTTCCACAATCGCCTCTTTAGGCACAGATATCACATCATGACGCATTCCTGACTTCAAATATATCTCTGCAAAGGCTCCTGGAGCAACTGCTCCATTATTACTGAATGAAAAATACAATGGTATATATCCATTTTCCGATACAGATGAGCCGGCTTTTGAAATCATCTTTCCATTCAGTTCATCAAGATCAAGAATCTCATCATATGAAGCTGGTCGAAAATTTGCAGATGTGATTCCTGATAGACGACCAATATATTTCTCTGGGACATCAGCTCTAAGAGTAAGACTCGTGTTTCCACTGACAACTGCTATCCTCTGTCCAATCTCAACATATTCTCCTGATTTAGCCAGAAGTTGTGTGATCACTCCTGTTTTCGGAGAAGTGACGCTTGCGCTACCTTGCTTAGATGTCTTCACCGCCGCATCAGCTTCCTCGTATACCCTCAATGCATTGTTATATTCCTCAGTGCTTACGATGCCATCATCATGCAAAGGCTTTAGACGGTCAAGCTCACGTTTGGCAGCATTGCGCACAGCTATAGCCTGCACCGTGGGATCTCCACCCTGAACATTCGACGCAGAAATTGACCCTATTGAACTTCCAGCGCTAACTCTTACACCAGAATTGATATTTGGAGAAAGTGTAAGTATGCCGTTACGGGTAGCGGTAGCCACACCCTCATCAGAAGCTTTTGCTTCAATTCTTCCAGACACTAAGGTAATTTCTGCAAAATCAGATGGATTGATCTTTTCAGTCTTCACTCCAAAACGCTCCATGGTATGCTCATTCATCTCAATAAGACCGCTATGGTCATGCCCTTCATGTTCGTGATCATGGCCGTCATGATCATCATGTATTTCAGATTCGTTGTGACTATCTGTCTTTCCGCATCCAATATTACCGGAATTTATGACAAGTGCCCCACAAATCAATATTGACAATTTAATATATTTTTTCTTCATAACTGATACGATTCTTATATTAACTGCAAAATTACAAAAAATTCGATGAAACCAGGTTGCAAAGACACAGAAAAAACGGCTCCGTGCCTTCACGGAGCCGAGAATACTGAGATAATGTTGACTTAACTTATCAGAATGGGAAGTTGATGCCCATATGGAAGTCGCAGTTTGATGTCAAAGGAATATGATTCTTATCCATCTTGAGAGCTGCATAGTCCATACCGATTAGGAAATTGAAACCCTTGTTTCCTAAACTTAGAAGAAATCCATAATTGGCGCCGTAAGTTCCGGCAGCTGCGCTGACAGAGGCAGCAATTCCTTTGATTGGCTCCACATTGGCAGAAAGACGGAATTCAGTAGACGGGAAAATTGAACTGAAATTAGTAGTATTCATCAATCCAAAGTGAAGCTTATTGTAAAGAGGGAACTTATAGTCAACACCTGCACGCATTTTGCCCTGAACTGCCATTGATGAAGAAACTGTGCCATTGTCATGAAGTTCATACAAAGGAGATAGATCATCTACAAGAGCATCCCAGCTGTCGCCATGGTCACCAATACCAATGACATGATCTTCTGTTTCAAAAGATTTTACACCATTAGTAGAAGCCTCCTGTACTTTGCTGAAATTTAGTACTCCCAAATCGGTAAAAGCAAGTGAGAATACAAAGTCACTCCATTGATAAGTGGCTCCAAGGTCAATGGCAAACCCGAATCCATTTACCCCAAACTTAACATCATCGGTATCTACACCGCTGACATAATGATTATGAGTGCGATCATTGACTTTTGTTTCATATTTCAAACCATCCATACCAATGCGGAGGTTAGCGTTGGCACGAGCTTTCCAGTTGTTTTCTCCTAATTCAAGTTGTAGTTCATCAAAGTTAGCCTCAGCAAATGCGACAGGAAGCAAAAACTTAAGACTTACACCGGCACGAAGCCCGGGTACCCATTTAATATCACGAGAATGATTGAGAGCAATTTCAGCATATGCAGCAGCCTTAGCATGAAGATCCTTAATATCGTATGTATTATTTCCAATACCTTCCTTTAAGAGAGAAAATATGCTTTTAGGAAGTGATGCGCTGACATTTTCCCTCACATTGATAGCAACATTGTTGTAGCCTCCAAATGCCTTGAAACCACCTTGCAGGACATTCACAGTAACGTTTTGTGAAAGATGATTGTTATCATGAAGATTGCCAAGAACTTCATTAGCTGATATATTAGGATTAGTGAAAAGTACTGTCTTTCCTCCATAAGGATATACAATATCAGTTGCACTGATATTCCCATTGACTGATACATTAAGATTGCCGAGAGCAGGAAAACCCACATAATTATTGCGATTGCCCATTGCTGGGTTCATTTCCCATCTCATATTGTAATTATCCATGAAGTAGCCTGTCGACGATTCTTGAGCAACTGCTGTCATTGTAGATGCAGCTACGAGTGAAAGCGCAAGAAGCTTTTTATTTATGATTTTCATTACTGTTCAATGCTATATAGTTAAAAATCAGTTTCATAATAACCATCTACTGTCACGCGGATGTCTTTGAGTACTATAGATTGATCCGGACTGAGAGCTTCTCCGTTTTCTGTATTCCCACTGTGAACAACAGCCCTGAATTTAATTCCGTCTAACATACGAATAGGCCCGGATATTCCTTCTATAATTAGATTTTCTTCGCCGTTCTGCTCATTCGCCATTAAAAAAAAGAATGCATTATCTTCCTTAATGGGTATTTCCTGACCATATTTGTTGATTGGAGTTACATAAACCAACACATTTACAGGAAGATTGGTGAAGCTTTTAGCGGAAACATGTATTTTGTTGATGGCTACATCATCAAGTGTATCGCTACTCCATCCATCAACAGTGGTCTCATAAACAACTTTTGATCCAGTGACAAAGCCAAGGGGAGCTTCGAAATCGTATGATCCGTCTGCTACACCAACATTGCCGACAGGAAAATCAGTGACGTCTCCGACAAAGTTTATATCTTGAATATTGACCTTAATGCTGGTAGGCAGCCCTTCAGCCTCAGCATTGACGACATCATTGTTTTCCACAGTGGAAAGTGCATAGCGTAGTCCATCAAATCCCACAAAGGTATAATTATCTTTTGGAGTGCAGAAAGCAAAATCAGAATGATCTCCTATTAGTGTGAATTCAGAACTTTCCCGTTCGATGGTCTTTCCATTTTTAAAAGAAGAAATAAGTTGAATCTTTCCAGATCCGTTAAGTCCATATTTACCTACTGGGTTATTGATGCTGACAAGAATCTGCGGATTAGCGATAATAATGTTTGTCTCCGGACTGTCAAGGAACTCTGGAAGACCATTTAAAGATATAGGATCAATATCAATTGCTTCCATATTATAGTCGATAGAGCCACTAAAAGATACAACGTCAAAGCCTGATACGTAATAAATGGCCTGGATGCCAAGGCTCGAAGAAAGCACTGCATCTTTCACACTGATTTTAATCTCTCCGGATACTATTCCTATTTTACCGACGATATCAAGGTTTCTGGCATCATCCACTTTTCCCTTTCCTTCAAGATCCAGCCCTATTGCATTCAAGACTATTATTGCTTTGCCTTCATCATCTGCATCAATATACGATACAGTCAGCATACCTGTTTCCTTATCATAACCCTCATCAGTGCATATCAAGCCCCATGGCAGCTGAATTTTCAGGTTCTGATAGGCTATCTTTTTGCTTCCTCCGCTTATGCCATCTTTAATTGAAAGTGCCACCTCTACCTTTATGGGATTTAAAGTCTTTACATCCTTTAGCTCCTTTAGAGACACATCCACATTTTTCATATTGAAATCATAGTATTGGAGAGGTATCTCCGGGAAGGCTATAGCCGGCAAATCTACTTCTTGACCTGGGACATTTGCGTGTCCGGGAAGAACTACAGCAAAGTTGGATGGTTCCAAAACAGGACTATTGACATGGATACCATCAATACTGAATTCCTTTGGATCAATTTGTCCATCTTTTTCTATAGCATAGTATTTTTCTCCATTAATCTCTTTTTCCTTAATATTCTCGTTATCGTCAAGATTAATGACATTTTCAAGCTTGATTTCTGAAAGATTGATTGGAACAGTGAGATTGTCGACAGTGAAACGAGAAGTCGTGTCTATGTCTGTGAGGTCATATTTATCATCTACGCAGCTTGTAATAAAGGCAACTACAGTAAGAGTCAATAGACCATTTACCAGTGTCTGTCTTTTCATTTGAATTTGATTATTGTTGTTATATTTTATTTGTTGAAATTTGACATTTTTGTAAGTCTCCTTAAAAATGAATACAAAATTACAAAATAATATTGAACTCTGAAAATTTTTTCAATAAAATAAAGAAATGATGGCCTAAAAAACACAATTAGGCCATCATCTCTTTATCATTTTTCTATAATTTATTACAATATACTATTATTTTTTGAGCGATTCTTGCCATCTCCAGGCATTTGCGAGAGTCTCTCCCACGGGAATTTCAGCTTTCCATCCAAGCACATTATTGGCTTTATCAGGAATAGCCCAAATCTTTTCGATATCACCTTCACGTCTTCCACCAATCTTATGAGGCACAGGAACTCCTGTAGCTTTTTCAAACTCACTGATTAGCTCAAGCACTGATACTCCTCGACCCGTGCCAAGATTGAATATCTCTATGCTATCTGTATCCTCTCCGTCGAGCATCCTTCGCATAGCTACCACATGTGCTTTTGCAAGATCCACAACATCGATATAGTCTCGGATACAGCTTCCGTCCGGAGTATTATAATCATCTCCAAACACTGTCAATTCCTTACGGATTCCAGCAGCTGTTTGCGTAAGATAAGGCACAAGATTTTGAGGCACTCCGAGAGGAAGCTCTCCAATCTTGGCACTTGGATGAGCACCAATTGGGTTGAAGTAGCGAAGAATAATACTCTTCACCGGAGCACCACTATGAATATAATCTGTGATTATTTCCTCAGATATCTGCTTTGTATTGCCATACGGAGAAGTTGCAGGCTTAATCGGGGCAGTCTCATCTATCGGATTGACGTCAGGCTCTCCATATACAGTGCAACTGCTGGAGAAAACTATACCTTTGACGCCATACTTCGGCATGCATTCAAGAAGATTGATAAGAGTATTGAGATTATTCCTATAATATAAGAGTGGCTTCTGAACACTCTCGCCTACAGCCTTGGATGCTGCAAAATTTATAATCCCTTTAATGCCTGGATTCTGCTCAAAAAGATTTTTGAGTGTTTCAAGGTCTGTGCAGTCTCCTTCCACAAATACTGGAGCCACTCCAGTGATTGCCTCAATACCTTTCAAGACTTCACGATTTGAGTTTGAAAGATTATCAATTATCACCACTTCGTAACCAGCTTGCTGAAGCTCAACTACAGTGTGGCTGCCAATATATCCAGTACCCCCGGTAACTAATATTTTAATTGCCATTTTTCGAATTACTTAAAGAGTGGTGAAGGATAGACTCCTGCATCCACAAGAGCTTTGAATTGATCTACAGTAGCCTGACGATCTGCTGCAAATGTCACACCAAACCATTTTGATGGAGTCTGAACCACTTTAAGAGTAGCCTCACCATTCTGGATAAGGTCATTGACAACAGTGGGGATATAGAATTCAGACTTCAATTCGTTGCCATGCTCTTGAAGAAACTTCACGAAAGCCTTTTCGCTGTAGCCAAAATAATCAGGAGTAAAACCCCACATATTCATACTGACGCTACTTCCAGAAGGGAATGGCTTCTCTATTTCATCTTCAACATGAATGAGACCTTCCCCCTTACGCTGGATTCCGTGACACTCTTTCACGCCTGTCAAGTAGCCATCTTCATTCACTTTGCAAAGGCCTCGGCTGACACCACCGTTCTCACTCAAAGTGTTTTCAATACGGAAACCAATCATGCAGTATTCACCGGTCTTACCTTCAAGATCCTTCAGAGTCTCTGCTGCCAGCTGAAAACTTTCCGGACCATAATAGTCATCAGCATTAATAACCACAAATGGCTCCTTGATTACATCCTTAGCCATCAGAACTGCATGGTTGGTTCCCCATGGTTTTTGACGTCCTTCCGGCACTTTAAAACCTTCCGGAAGATCATGTATATCTTGGAATACGACTTCTACCGGCACGTGACCCTCATATTTGGAAATCACCTTATCACGGAAATCTTGCTCAAAATCATGACGAATTACAAAGACTATCTTTCCAAATCCAGCACGCAGTGCATCGTAGACGCTATAGTCCATGATTGTCTCGCCCGATGGTCCAAGTGAGTCAAGCTGCTTTAGTCCACCGTAGCGGCTTCCCATTCCTGCAGCCAGAATAAATAATGTTGGTTTCATTTTACGTAAAAATTATGTAGGTTATATAATATATTAAGTCATTTATTAGATTATATGCTATTTTCTTAAGAGAATCATTATTTTCAGCATGAAATCAAACATCACAAGGCGCGCATTCGCATTTCTTAAAATGTCATCATGCGCCCTTTGAATTTCATATATCAGACGCTCTATATTCTTATGGTTGATAAATGGAGAGAAGCGCACACTGAAATCCTCCTCCCCTCTGGTCATGGCATTGAGTGCCGGAGACTTTAGGTTATAGATAAAGTTTTCGCGTGTCAAGCGAGCACAGTAAGCAAGGAATCGGGCGTTCTTCTCCCTGCCCATAGCTGCTATCGCATCGCTCAGCATACGAAGTCCGGCAGCATTCCGGGCATAAGCCAGTCTCATCATCCGGATATATAGTCCGGAAAATTCATTTATCTCGCCTCCCTCACCCGCCATATCAAGAGCCTTTATCATACTGCCTTCTGACAAAACTGAAATTTCCTTTGCTTCCGGGAAAGAGATTCCGTCAGATTGCAAGATTTTACACACATCTTCTTCATTGAGCGGCTTAAAATTAAATCTTTGCGTACGTGAAAATATCGTGGGAAGCAATTTATCCGGTTCATTGCTAACAAGGATGAAAAGAGTGTCTGGAAAAGGCTCCTCAAGAAGTTTCAGCAAGGCATTCGCACACTGGGATTGCATTTTTTCAGGCATCCATATGACATACGTCTTATACCTATAGGCAAAGCTTGACAACGCAGCTGTACGCGATATTTCAGCAGCATCATTACGATATATTACGGGCACTGCATTCCCAGCTTCAATAGCCCTCGCCCATTCTTCCTTTGGCATGTAAGAATGGTTGTCAAGAAAATCATGCCATTGTGGAAGGAATGTGTCTGTATTTTTGGAATTTGCACCCGTTCGGGGAAAAACATAATGCAAATCCGGATTATTATGATGTGCATTCTGCAGACAAGCAGGACACTTTCCACAGCTATCGCCGTCTTTACGGTCCATACAGTAAAGATAACTTATGAAAGCTCTGGCAACACGCATCTTTCCTATACCTTCATGCCCTCCCAATAATATGGCATGAGGGATATGGTCGGTATCTACTATCTCCCTGAGCGATGCGATGATTGACTTATGTCCGGTTATATCTGAGAATTTCATATCTTTTCAATATCCTACACCTTTGTGTCGCATTTTGTATTGCAAATTTACAAAAAAAATAAGGCTGAACCAAATTTTTTTACTAAGTTTGCAAAAAGAAGTTGTATAGACTTATTTTTTATTAAGATTTCATCTACTCCATGAGGCAAATTTATTCACAAAATGATAAGTTTCACAACTTCAAAAAATAAAAAACATGGCAACTCAATTTCTTGAATCGATAGCAAAAGCATATGCAGAAAATGCACAAAATCTCTCCGACTACATGTTTGTGTTTCCAAGCAGACGTGCATGTACTTTTTTTCTCAAAAACCTGACAAATGCTCTGGGAGAACGTATATCCATACTTCCAGAAGTCATCACAATGTCTGATTTTGTGGAGAAAGTATCCGGAAGAATTGTGGCGGGAAGAATTGAACTTCTGTTCATAATGTATAAGGCATATGTAGAGCTTCAAAAAGACTTAAGAGCAGACAATATTCAGGAATTCGACAGGTTCAGACGATGGGGAGAGACAGCTCTTTCCGATTTCAATGAAGTGGATATGCAGGATACAGATCCTGATGAGATATTCAAGAATGTGAAGGACCTTCGTGAAATCAGCTCCAATTTTCTGTCAGAAGAACAACTAAAGGTGATGGAAGAATATTTCGGACAAGTTTTCGACCCCATAGAAACTGCATCCGGATTCTGGAAGGATTTCAATAAAAACAAAGAAGACAATCTTCATAAGAAATTTCTTCCGATTTGGCAGACCATGGCACCATTATACCACGCATTTCATGATTCTTTAGAGAATCTTGGATTGATTTCTTCAGGTGGAGCATATCGTAGAGCTGCCGACATTCTAAAAGAAAATATACCAGAGTCAATTACAGCTAAAAAAATAGTCTTTGTCGGATTCAATGCTTTGACTCGATCGGAAAGAAGAATTTTCGATACCCTCTTGACATATCAAACCGATGACGGCTCTGAACCTTTTGCTGATTTCTTCTGGGATGCAGTCGGGCCTGTAATCAACGACAAGACTTCCGCTGCAGGAAGATATGTGTTGAAAAACAAAGACCGTTGGCCCTCTCCCGAATGGGCTAAACCATACTTATCCCTGTCTGAAGTGTCGGGAATGCCAGATAAGATGAAGGTTATCGCGGTTCCTTCAAATTCTCTTCAGGCAAAGATAATTTGCGATCTTCTTGAGGATATGAGTATGAGAATTAAAGATTCTGATTTTGATGAGGCAAAAGTTGCAGTAGTCCTTCCAGACGAGAATCTCCTTATCCCAATGCTGTATTCTCTTCCGGAAAGCGTTTCAGATGTCAATCTCACCATGGGATATCCAATTAAACTTTCAGGTACGGCTACTTTCGTGTCGCTTCTCAGGCGTCTTCAAGGCAGCCGAAAAAAATACGGCAATACAATAGGATATTATTACAAAGATCTTGAAGCAGTTTTATCTCATCCATTCAGCCAGTCTCTTTTCGGAGATTCAGTATCAAAAGTCAAGGAATGGATCAAAAAGCACCACCATTCTATAGTAGATATTAAAGATGTCAGAGAGATATCCCGGGAAATGTCTGAATTGCTTGCTCCTCTTTCTGAAGATGCATCACCTGACAAAGCTGTAGCATGGCTCGATTCCATCTTGCTTAAGGTATCAGACTCCATTAAACACTCAGGGAATCAGATGCTAAAAGCCAATGTTGATATTGCAAATCTTGATGTCTACAGACTATTGCTTAAACAACTTCTTGACACTGTCAGAGAATACGGAATCGACATGCAATGGCGCACATTTCTTTCGCTCTCCGACCGCCTGATTTCTGCTGAAACAGTGACTTTTGAGGGACAGCCGCTCCGTGGACTCCAAGTGATGGGGATGCTCGAGACCCGTACACTTGATTTTGAACGAATCATAATACCCTCTCTTAATGAAAGGATTCTCCCTGCTAAGCGTAGGGTTCGCACGTTCATTTCAGATTCATTGAGAAGAGCCTATGGTCTCCCTCCGATGAATTATTCTGAGTCAATATTCGCCTACTACTTTTTTAGAATGATAGCCAGAGCCAAAGAAGTTGTGCTTCTTTACGACGCTCGATCTTCAGAAGGCACAAAAAGTGGCGACGTATCTCGATACGTCTTACAACTTCAGTATCTGTACGCTAAAGAGAATTTGAAACTGGAATCGCGGTCATTCGACATTTCCAAGTCAGACTTGAAACCGGCTCCTATATTCAAGACTGATGAAATTATGGATTTGCTTTCTGCTTATCGAGATTCAACGCAGCAAGGCAGAAATTTATCTGCAACAGCACTGACGCGATATGCTGATTGTCAAATTCGCTTCTATTTTGAGCATCTACTTAGAATACGCACTGATGAAGAGTCTGTCGACTACATTGATGCAATCACTCAAGGCAAGATCCTTCACTATGTAATGCAGAATATTTATCTGCCAATAGAGAAACAAGGGCATTTTCTGTCGCATCCTGAAATTATCGATGCTTCACTCATTGAAGCGAAGAAAAGAAATACACAAGAGATCGCAAACTTGATAAGACGAGGCATTAATATTGAGCATTTTCATCGAAAAGACGACAAAGTCGACACTCCTATCAGAGGATCGGTGGAATATGTGTCGAAAGTGCTTCTAAGTCAGGTGCTCGATATTCTTGAATTTGACCTAAAGCAAACCCCATTTCTTCTTTATGGAGTAGAAATCGAAGGAAATGTCAGTATCAGTATGCCGACAGGCTCTCCGGTCAATATGAGATTTGCTATTGACCGTCTCGACAAAATAAAGTATTTTGCAGAAGAAATGCTCCGTATTGTAGACTATAAAACTGGTTCTGTACATGTTGAGGCAGAATCCATGCAGAGTGTGTTTGAAGGTGATCTGAAAGGCAGGAATCTGATTCAACTGTGGCTTTATGCAAATCTGTTTGATGCGCTCCCTGAGAAGAATCTTCATAAAGACTCTCCAAGACCACTGCTTGATCTCTTCAGCGACAAGAGTGACCTACCCCACCAACCTATGATTTTGGAACTTTACGATGTCAACGATCTGAAGAAAGGAGAACATACCTATCCCAAAATTGAGAAAACTGTTCAACCGGTGCATGCTGAAATGAACAGAGAGTTTCTTAAAAATTTGGAGAATACCTTAATACAGCTTTTTGACCCTAATGTGCCATTACTTCCGACACAAAATCTTACATCTTGCGCTTACTGCCAGTTTAAGACAATATGTTGGCGATGAAATTTTTGGTCATTTCATTTATTTTTTGTAATTTTGCATCCGAAAAGCCCAAAAGCAATCAAGGGCGGCTGAAAAGACATCGAGAATGTCCTGAGCCGGACCCATAGTGTGATGGGAAATATTCTAATATTTTTAGTAACACATTTAAAAATGAAAAAATTCGCACTTAAGGCTGAGGCTCGTGAAGACCTTGGCAAGAAGGCTGTAAAAGCCCTCCGCAAAGAAGGGAAAATCCCCGCAGTGCTCAATGGCGGTAAACTTGTAGAACTCCCTTATACAGGAGCTCTTGAACCGGGAGAGAAGCTCGTTGAGCTTGATGACAAACGTGGTATTATCACAACTGATATCACAGTTAAGTCAGAAGACGTTCGTAAGCTCATCTACACTCCTGAAATCTTCGAAATCGACCTCGAACTCAATGGCAAAGTGCGCAAGGCCGTGATGAAGGATCTTGCTTTCCAGCCGGTAAAAGATACAGTTCTCCACATCGACTTCCTCGAAGTATATCCGGAGAAACCAATTATCATGGAAGTTCCTGTTAAGATTGAAGGTCACGCAGAAGGTGTTAAAGCCGGTGGTAAGCTTCAGCTGTCTATGCGTAAGCTCAAAGTTAAGGCTGTCTATACAGAAATCCCCGAACAGCTTGTTGTCAATGTAGACCACCTCGGTCTTGGCAAATCGCTCGCAGTTGGTGACCTCCACTTCGAAGGTCTCGAACTGATGAATGCAAAAAATGCTGTTGTCTGCGCCGTTCAGCTTACAAGAGCTGCTCGTGGTGCTGCTGCAAAGGCAGAATAATCACGAAGCGTTTAAAGAATTCGGGCGATATGGGATTTCCATATCGCCTTTGTTTTAATTTATTATGAGTATCTGGGATCTTATAATTCGACCCTTTTTAAAGAAAAGACAAATACAAACGGGTCTGTCTCAAAACATTTCCACTATGAAAAAATATCTTATCGTCGGGCTCGGAAATATCGGACCCGATTATATAGGCACGCGCCATAATGCCGGATTTATGGTTGTGGATGTTCTTGCCGAGAGAGCTGGAGCCACATGGAAATCCTGTCGATATGGCGATATGACTACTTTAAAAATAAAGAATTGTGAATTGATGCTTCTTAAGCCCTCAACATTTATGAATCTTAGTGGAGTAGCTGTAAGATATTGGATGAATCAAGAGAAACTTCCGCTTGAAAACCTTCTTGTCGTAGTCGATGATCTTGCACTCCCCTTTGGCTCTATTCGTCTAAAACAACGCGGCTCTGACGGAGGCCACAACGGACTTAAAAATATCGCATCGGAATTAGGAAATACCAACTACTCACGCCTACGGATTGGAGTAGGAAATGAGTTCTCACGAGGCCATCAGATCGACTTCGTGCTCGGGGTTTTCAATCCGGAAGAGAAAAAGAAACTTCCTGAAATCCTTGACAAAGCGGCAGACTGCGTCTCAGCCTACTGCCTTTCCGGTCCCGCATTTGCTATGAACCACTTCAACTGAAAAAAAATAGCGTCTTTTTAGTGAAGACGCTATTTTTTTAGAATAACTTATAAAAGATTCTCACATCTTTTTATTTTTTCAACATAAGCTTAGCCGTAGCTCCTTTCTTGACAATATACATGCCCTTAGTTGGATTTTCAACCTGAATGCCTTCTAAAGTATAGTAAGTTGCCTTTTGATTCATGTCTGCAAAATTTTCTCCTACAGCATTGTCACCGGGCATAAGACATTTAATAGTAAACTCAATTACTTCTTCAGTAGTCTCAAGTTCAACCTTTGCTTCTCCTCCAACAGTCGGAACTTGGTCTGGCGAATAAATCATAAGCTCTTTATGTATTCCAAGATCTGCAGGCTCTGTTTTAATATTCCCTTGTGAAGAAACGCTCTCTCCTGCTGGAAGAGAAGTGCACTGCATAGGCCAACATAGCTGAAAATCTGTTGTATTATTGATACTTGTCAGAGTTACTATCAATCCTTCTTCTCCGTTTAAAGTTGCCGCCTCAATATGAGGATCCCATGAATATGAAAAACAATATTCAAGCGTCGTTCCAGGCATAGAATAATCTACTACTTCACAAGCCACTTCAATGACATCTCCATTTGCCACCGGATTACCATGTGATGTAACTTTAAGATTCTGTGCAACAGCCACATTGGCTACCAGCGCCAATGCACACACCGCGAATGATTTAATTTTGTAAAGTTTTCTCATAAATATTACGTTTGAATAGTTTATTTCTTACGATGCTATTTTGAAGTTGTTTCTAAAAGAATTCTATGCAAAGTTACGAAAAAATATCTACATTTCAAATATAAATCTATAAGAAAGATTTGAAATAAAGATATAATTTATTAATTTTGCAATAAATACATTTATCTTTGATGATGTTTTTGTCAGTATTCGAATATATAACCTTGACAATTATGAAATTATTTTATAGAGTAGGAATTGGATTGGCTCTTGGCATATCAACGATTGGAGCCTTAGATATTTTTGCTGGAACTCCAGTCGAGATGCTTGCATTTTCAATGCCAGATGGCAACGGCGGTATGAAAATTGCTTCTCGCGCTAATTCTGGCAAGGAATGGCGATCTGTAGGAAACTTTCATTCTTTTCTTGGATCTGACTATGGAGCTTGGGGAAGTGGAAAAAAGATGCACAATGTCAAGATAGGGCAAGATGCCGACGGTATCTACTGGGTAATTTTTAACCCAGATAAAAATGGAGAAGTTATTGCTTTCACTTGCTCACCTGACTTAGAACATTGGAGACCTCAAGAATATCGCCGTAGCGATTCTGACTTTATGAAAGAGCTTCCATCATCTGTTGATTTTACAGACTTGACTGATGAAACTGTACAATGCAAAGAAGTGAAGGGAACTATAATAAAAGTCGATTCCGACATAATAGGACGTCTTGACGGATATGTGCACTATCAGTCTATTAAAAACGCTAAAAATGATGAGCGGACTGATCAAGATCCTTGGCGCTTTAAAGATCTAAAACCTCTAAAAGCTACTGTCTCTCTCGATAAAAATGAGACAAAGCGCATTAGCGACAATTTCATCGGCATCTTCTTTGAAGACATCAACTACGGGGCGGATGGAGGGCTCTATGCAGAACTAATACAAAACCGAGATTTCGAATATTCTGAAAAAGATCGAAAAGAATGGAACCCAACTTCATACTGGGATTGCTCTGACCTGAATCTTACCATATCCACTGCCGATCCTATCCATGCCAACAACTGTCATTATGCCGTATGCAAGACAAACAATAGACCAGGTATTCTGTCTAACAATGGTTTTGATGGAATCGTATTGAAAAAAGGTGAGAAATATCTATTCTCATTATTTGCGAAAAGTAAGATTAAGACTCCATTGAGGGTCTTGCTATGCGATGCATCAGGAAAGATCTTGGCTGAGACAAAAGTCACAGTACCTGGTGGGGAAAGTTGGGAAAAAATTGAAGCATCTTTGACGGTAAAGGCTGCTTGCAGCAATGCAACCTTGAAAATCGAACTTCCCAAAAACAGCGAAGTTAACCTCGATATGATCTCTTTATTTCCCGAGAAAACATTCAAAGGAAGGAAAAACGGACTCCGTGAGGATCTGGCACAGACTCTCGCTGACCTGAAGCCCCGTTTCATGAGATTCCCAGGGGGGTGCGTAAGCCACGGAAATGGAATCGACAACATCTATGATTGGAAAGGATCTGTCGGACCTCTTGAAGCTCGAAAACCATTACCAAATCTTTGGGGCTATCATCAGACACGTGGGCTTGGATTCTACGAATACTTCCAATTCTGTGAAGACCTTGAAATGCAACCGTTGCCGGTACTCGCTGCTGGAGTGCCATGCCAGAATTCATCACGTCATTCACGCTATAGCCATGACGAACTGACTTCAAACGGCCAGCAATGCGGCATCCCTCTTGAAGATATGCCTGCTTACATTCAGGATATCCTTGATCTTGTGGAGTATGCCAATGGCCCTGCTGACTCTAAATGGGGAAAAGTGCGTGCTGATGCTGGACATCCTGAACCATTCAATTTAAAATATCTCGGAATTGGCAATGAAGATCTTATAAGTGAGACATTCAAGACCAGATTCAAGATGATCCGCGATGCGGTCAATGAAAAATATCCAGATATTACAGTAGTTGGAACTGTCGGACCATTCTTTGAAGGTTCAGATTATGAAGAAGGTTGGAATTTCGCGCGCTCTGAAAATGTGGAGATAGTCGACGAACACTACTATGTAGCTCCCGGATGGTATGTCAATAATCGTAACTTCTACGATAATTATGATCGTAATGGCCCTAAAGTCTATCTCGGCGAATATGCATCACATTATCCGGGACGAGAATCTAATCTTGAATGCGCTCTTTCTATTGGGTTATACCTGACAGACGTGGAACGCAACGCCGATGTTGTCACGATGACTTCATATGCTCCTCTCCTATCTAAAAGTGGACGTACCCAATGGCGCCCGGATCTTATTTATTTCGATAATGAATCCATCACCCTTTCTCCCGACTACTACGTACAGCAAATGTACGGAGCAAACTCCGGAACTCAATACATCCCGGCGTCAATCTCTATTCAATCTCAATGCAGTAGCAAATGCGAAAAGCCAAACAAAGAAATAATTTCGGATGATATTAAGAATAGATTTGGTGTTTCAACCGTGATTGATGAAAAGACAGGGGATACAATAGTCCGCATTGCTAATCTGCTTCCCGTTGGAGTTGATGTAAACCTGGATGGCTATCCGACCGGAATGGCTGAAGTTTCAGTACTGACCGGAAATCCTAAGGATACAAAAGTTGTGCCGACTGTCAATAGGTCTGAAATCGACGGCTCTATCAATGTTCCAGCATATTCATTTACAATAGTTCGTATACTTTCAAAACCATAAATACCATGAAAAAAATTCGAATTCTCATGATGCTTGCCACATTTCTTATCTGTGGGATAGCATGCAAATCATCCAAAACCGGTAAAACCGAAGCTCCTGAGGGGAAAACTCTTGTACTTTACTATTCTCAGACGGGAGCCACCAAAAGCATAGCTGAAGAACTGCAGAATCAACTCGGCTGTGATATTGATTCAATTGTTGCCGTCAATCCTTACGACGGTGACTACGGACAGACCATTGCTCGATGGATGCAAGAAAAGAACGACAGTGTTAAAGTAGACATCAAGCCACTATCGGTAAATCTCGACGATTATGACACTATATTTTTAGGATTTCCTATTTGGGGCGGCACGTATGCCTTGCCTATAGCTTCATTTCTTTCAGATAATAAGCTAAATGGGAAAAATGTAGTAACATTTGCTACTTTCGGAAGCGGAGGAATTGAAAAGGCTACCATTGACATGGCAATAGCTCTTCCTAATGCTGAAGTAAAGGAAGGTTATGGAGTAAGAAATCTCCGCACAGCAAAGGCTCCAACGGAAATCAAACGATTTCTTATAGAGAACGGCTATATTGAAGGAGAAATCGAGTCATTACCAGATTTTTCTGAACCGACCGAAGTCTCTGACAAAGAAGCTACAATTTTTCATGCAGCATGCGACAATTATCAGTTTCCTCTCGGCACTCCCGTATCGGTAAGTAGCAGAAAAACTCCTTATGGCGATGAATACGAATTTGGAGTAAAATCCAAATCTCCTGACGGGAATGAATCAAACGCAATCATCTATGTAATTGCAAATGAAGGAGAAACTCCTGAATTTACGAAAGTCGTCAGAGAATAATAATTATCTCTTCCATCACTTATACCCTGGACATTGTTTCAGGGTATTTTTTTATGTCCAATCTCATGAATCTCAACTTTCAATTGCGAAAGTTGAATTTTAAAAATATTTTTCTTAATTTTGCAAAAAGAAATAACTCTATAATGTTCTGACCTTTGATATGATAGGAAAACGTATATTAACCCTAATCTCCCTCTTAGCCATGGCAATAGCTATGACTACAGATGTTTTCCCTCAAAATAAATATGATAGCTTCTTAGATTCTTTAAAATTCAATGTCAATCATCAGGCTTATGGCAACAAATGGCACCGTGGTGGATATAAACACCGTGTTCCATATCGTCATATCGTCTCCACTCCAGTTATTCCCGACAGTGTTGACATATTATACCATCAAAAGAAAAATTTTTGGAGAGCCGGGGCTGAAGTTTTCGGAATGAATATGAGTCTTTGGGCTTTTGACCGATATGCCTTAAAAGGTCATTATGCGTACATATCTTGGAAGACAATCAAAGATAATTTCAAACATGGTTTTGAATGGGACAACGATCATCTCAACACCAATATGTTTGCTCATCCATACAACGGATCTTTGTTCTACAACGCGGGTCGCTCCAATGGTTTTAATTTCTGGCAGTCAGAACTATTTGCCATCGGAGGCAGCGCTATGTGGGAAATGTTTATGGAATGTGAATATCCTTCTACCAATGATATAATTGCCACTCCCATAGGCGGAGCAGCATTGGGAGAAGTATTCTATCGAGCTTCTGATCTTGTTCTCAACGACCAAGCTACAGGAGGGGAGCGTATCGGACGTGAAGTAGCCGCTTTCATCCTCGACCCTATGCGTGGCATCACACGAATCGTAACAGGGCAAGCCTGGAAGAAGAGGGCTACCTCAGGCCGCAGGTTCGGACTCCCGCCTATAAGTATAGAAGCTTCTTTAGGAGCCAGATACCTCACTATGATAGATAATGAAGGATGGAAAATAGGACCAACAGCTAAAATTAATATTGAATATGGCGATCGATTTGAGCAATCCACCAAGACTCCATATGATTATTTCTCTTTCAATATGGAACTACAAGCCTTGTCTACCCAACCTCTTATCGGAAGGATTGAGATAATGGGGCGTATACTTAGTAAGGAACTTATCGACAAAGAGAAACTAAACCTTAATGTTGGTCTATATCAGCATTTCGATTTTTTTGATTCTGACACAATAAGATCAGAATATAAAGAAGATTATTACGTAGAGTATTTTCCAGAGACAATTCCCTACAAACTTGGTATTCCCGCTTGTGTAGGTGGTGGTGCCATGGCAAGGGTTATCCCCAACAAGCATATGTCGCTCGACGGCTACATGCATTTAAACTTAGTGCCTCTGGCAGGAGTATTGACCGACTTCTATCGTGAGTATCATAGAAACTATAGTTGGGGAATGGGGTATTCTGTAAAAGCTGGTATAAATTGGGCTCTTGCCAACGATAGGTTTTCTGTAAAACTAGCAAATCAGTTATATAAAATCATTACTAAAAACAACTTTGACTCCAGTTTCATATGGTACTCTGCTCCTGGACTTGAAATAGATATCGAAGGTGGCGACCGTGGAAATACCACTTTCAATCATTTTGAAGCATCAGTCAACTATAAATTGCATAATAATTTCTATATCACGGGTGGGTTAGATTACTATGTCAGGACCACCTGGTATGATGATATGCATATTGAATATAATAGAAAATCATCAGAATGGTATCCGTGTGTGCAAAGCAAGCAACTCGGATCTCATCTGATGCTCACCTACAAGTTTTAATGATGAAAAATAAAGGAAGCTTGAAGCTCCCTTTACTTTTATTTCTCTGTATAAAACTCTATTACATTTTTCCTGACTTCGTCAACGTGTCACCCAAAAATCATCAGAGAATAAAGGGGCG